>RFKM01000229.1 GCA_003694465.1 Alphaproteobacteria bacterium | reverse complement strand
GCGAGGTGCGCGCCTTCTTCGGGGCCGACAACTTCACCCATCACCCGAGGGTGCCCCGCGAGGACGATTTCGAGGGCTGCCTCGTGGCCTACGGCGCGTCGGAAGATCCGGCGCGCGACCGGCTGCTCTTCGAGGCGAGCCGGAAACACGGCTGCCTTGCGAATGTCGCCGACGAGAAGCCCTATTGCGATTTCATCACCCCCTCGGTTGTCGAGCGCGCGCCGTTGACCATCGCGATTTCGACCGGGGGCGCGGCGCCGGTGGTGGCGCGAATCCTGCGGGCGCGCGTCGAGGCCATGCTGCCGGCGGCCTACGGGCGGCTCGCCCAGTTCGTCTCGCGCTACCGCGACCGGATCGCCGAGAAGATCTCGGGCGGAACGGCACGCCGCCGGTTCTGGGAAAAAATGATCGAAGGGCCGGCGGGCGATGCCTTCCTTGCCGGCGACGAACAGCTTGCCGCAAATCTCATCGAGCAGGACCTCGAGCGCGGTGTGGCGCGGCTCGAAGGCGGGCAGGTCTGGCTTGTCGGCGCCGGCCCGGGCGACCCCGACCTGCTGACCTTCAAGGCCCTACGGATGATGCAGCATGCCGATGTCGTCCTCTACGACAGGCTGATCGGGCCGGGAATCCTTGACCTCGTTCGCCGCGACGCCCAGCGCATCGACGTCGGCAAGCGAGCCGGCAACCATGTGATGAGCCAGGAAGACATCACCCGGCGGATGATCGAACTGGCCCGTGAAGGCAAGCGCGTGTTGCGCCTCAAGGGGGGTGATCCGTTCATTTTCGGACGCGGCGGCGAAGAGCTCGAAGAGGTTGCCGCCGAGGGGATTCCCGTTGTCGTGGTGCCGGGAATTACGGCCGCCGCCGGCTGTGGTGCCTCGGCCGGAATTCCGCTTACCCACCGCGACCATGCCCAGAGTGTCGTTTTCGTCACCGCCCACGGGAAGGACGGGCTGCTGCCCCATGACTGGGCCCGCCTCGCCCGCCACGATCAGACCGTCGTGGTCTACATGGGGTTGCGGTTCGTCGCCGAAATCGCGCAGAGCGCGATGGTCCAGGGGGTGCCGCCCGAAACGCCCATCGCCGTCATCGACAACGGCACCCGAACGACCCAGCGGGTGATCGCCGGAACCCTCGCGGACATCGGCGAGAAGATGGCCGCTGCCCGGCTCAAGGGTCCGGCCCTGATCGTCATCGGCAGCGTCGTCACGATGCGCGGAAAGCTCGGCTCCGGCACGGTGGCGCGGGAAAACGCGCATCAGATGGAACTCGTGGCCCGCGGCGATCTGTGACTCTCAGTCGACGACCCGCAGGGTCAGGTTGAGCCGCCCGCCGCCGGCCAGCAGGCGGGACGAGCCGAAGCGGATCCGGTCGATGCCGTGAAAGGCCAGCCGCGAGGGGCCGGTCAGCGCCAGAACGTCGCCCGATTCCAGCCAGACCGAGCGGGTCGGGCCGCGCCGTTCGGGCCCGCCGATCCGGAAAAGCGCCGCGTCGCCGAGGCTGATCGAGAGGACGGGTTGCGAAAAGTCGGCCTCGTCCCTGTCCTGGTGCAGCCCCATGCGCGCGCCGTCCCGGTAGAGGTTCACGAGGCAGCAATCGGGGGCGCGGGCGGCGGGAAACAGCGTCCGCCAGATGTCCAGCGCTTCCGGCGGGATCTCCGGCCACGGGGTTCCGGAGGGATGGTGCGGCAGGTAGCGATAGCCCTGCCGGTCGGAATACCAGCCATATCGCCCGGCGCTCGTCATCTGCACCGAGAGCGGTTTGCCGCCCGGGGTGCGGGGCGAGAACATCGGCGCCGCGCGCACCACCTGCCGCACTTCGCCCAGCAACGCCCGCTGCGCCGCCTCGTCGAGAAACCCCTTCCAGATCGGCACGCCGGCAAGAACGAGATCGGGCCGGTGCGCGCGCTTCTCTTCGGTCATCGCGCAATCCCCGAAAACGACTCGGATTTTTGCATTTCCGCCCCGTTTCTGCCGCTTGCGGCGTCAAGATCGCCTTCCTATATACGCCGGGACGCCGGATGAACATCGTTTGCCGGCCAAGAACCGGGATAGGGCAAAGGTGCTTTCCAAGGCCTGCGCCCACAACATCGCCAAGAGAGGATTTTGAGCATGGCCAAAGTCATCGGTATCGACCTCGGCACCACGAACTCGTGCGTTGCCATCATGGACGGCGCGCAACCGCGCGTGATCGAAAACGCGGAAGGTACCCGCACCACCCCTTCGATCGTCGCCTTCAAGGACGGCGAAGTGCTCGTCGGCCAGCCCGCCAAACGGCAGGCCGTCACCAACGCGGAAAACACCGTTTTCGCCGTCAAGCGTCTGATCGGCCGCCGGGTCGACGACCCCGCTGTCGAGAAGGACAAGAAACTCGTTCCCTACAAGATCGTTGACGGCGGCAACGGCGACGCCTGGGTTGAAGCTGGCGGCAAGAAATACTCGCCGTCGCAGATTTCCGCCTTCATCCTGCAGAAGATGAAGGAAACCGCCGAGAGCTATCTTGGCGAAAAGGTCGAACAGGCGGTCATCACCGTTCCGGCCTATTTCAACGACGCCCAGCGTCAGGCCACCAAGGACGCCGGCAAGATCGCCGGTCTCGAAGTGCTGCGCATCATCAACGAGCCGACGGCCGCGGCGCTCGCCTATGGTCTCGACAAGAAGAAGTCCGAAACCATCGCGGTCTATGACCTTGGCGGTGGCACCTTCGACATCACCATTCTCGAGGTCGATGACGGCCTGTTCGAGGTCAAGTCGACCAACGGCGACACCTTCCTCGGCGGTGAAGACTTCGACATGCGGATCGTGAACTACCTCGCCGAGGAGTTCAAGAAAGAGCACGGTGTCGATCTGTCGAAAGACAAGATGGCCCTGCAGCGCCTCAAGGAAGCCGCCGAAAAGGCCAAGATCGAGCTTTCGTCGGCCTCGCAGACCGAGATCAACCAGCCGTTCATCTCGATGGGAAGCGACGGCCAGCCGCTGCACCTCGTGATGAAGCTGACCCGCGCCAAGCTGGAAAGCCTCGTCGGCGACCTGATCAAGCGCACGATGGATCCGTGCAAGGCGGCGCTGAAGGATGCGGGCCTCAGCAAGGATGACATCGACGAGGTGATCCTCGTCGGCGGCATGACCCGCATGCCGAAAGTCGTCGAAGAGGTGACCAAGTTCTTCGGCAAGGAGCCGCACAAGGGAGTCAACCCCGACGAAGTCGTGGCCATGGGCGCCGCCATTCAGGCCGGCGTTCTTCAGGGCGATGTCAAGGACGTGGTCCTGCTCGACGTGACCCCGCTTTCGCTCGGGATCGAGACGCTCGGCGGCGTGTTCACCCGTCTGATCGACCGAAACACCACGATTCCCACCAAGAAGAGCCAGGTGTTCTCGACGGCCGAAGACAACCAGAACGCGGTGACGATCCGCGTCTTCCAGGGTGAGCGCGAGATGGCGGCCGACAACAAGCTGCTCGGGCAGTTCAATCTCGAAGACATCCCGCCGGCCCCGCGCGGCGTGCCGCAGATCGAGGTGACCTTCGACATCGACGCCAACGGCATCGTGTCGGTGAGCGCCAAGGACAAGGGCACCGGCAAGGAGCAGAAGATCACC
This sequence comes from Alphaproteobacteria bacterium, assembly GCA_003694465.1. Classification (GTDB taxonomy): domain Bacteria; phylum Pseudomonadota; class Alphaproteobacteria; order Rhodobacterales; family Rhodobacteraceae; genus RFKM01. Next base: position 51 of record RFKM01000229.1, on the reverse strand, counting down.
ATCCAGGCTTCCGGCGGTCTGACCGAGGAAGAGATCGAGAAGATGGTGAAG
>RFKM01000228.1 GCA_003694465.1 Alphaproteobacteria bacterium | reverse complement strand
CGGGGGGCAGCGCCCCCCGACCGGCCCCGGCCCGGGAGCGCTGACATGGCCCTTCTCGAAATCCGCAATCTCACTGTCGAATTCGCCACCGGCGCCGGCGCCTTCCGGGCGGTCGATTCCGTCGATGTCACCGTTGATGAAGGCGAGGTTCTGGCCATCGTCGGCGAAAGCGGCTCGGGCAAGTCGGTGGCGATGCTCGCGGTCATGGGCCTGCTGCCCTGGACGGCGACGATCACCGCCGATGCCATGACCTTTGCCGGAACCGACATCCGCAACCTCACCGCGCGCCAGCGCCGCTCGGTCATCGGGCGCGACATGGCGATGATCTTCCAGGAACCGATGTCGAGCCTCAACCCGTGCTTCACCGTCGGCTTCCAGATCAAGGAGGCGCTGCGCCAGCACCTGAACCTCGGGCGCGCCGAACGCCACCGGCGGGCGATCGAACTGCTCGACCTCGTCGGCATCCCCGCCCCCGAAACCCGGCTCAACGCCTTCCCGCACCAGCTCTCGGGCGGGATGAGCCAGCGGGTGATGATCGCCATGGCTCTCAGCTGCAACCCGCGCCTGCTGATCGCCGACGAGCCGACCACCGCCCTCGACGTGACCATTCAGGCCCAGATCCTCGACCTGCTCACCCGCCTGCAGCGCGAAACCGGCATGGCGCTCATCCTCATCACCCACGACATGGGCGTCGTCGCCGAAACCGCCCAGCGCGTGCAGGTCCAGTATGCCGGCCAGAAGGTCGAAGAGCAGCCGGTGCGCGGCCTGTTCGACACCCCGCATCACCCCTACACCGCGGCGCTGCTCGCCGCCCTGCCGGAACGGGCAACGGGCCGGCGCCTGCCGACGATTCCCGGCGTGGTGCCGGGGCAGTTCGACCGCCCCGAAGGCTGCCTGTTCAGCCCGCGCTGCGCCCGTGCCGACGCCCTGTGCCACGCCGAACGGCCGCCAGTGCAGGGGCCCGAGCTCGGCCTTGCCCGCTGCCACCATCCGGTCGGCGTTCCAACCCGGGAGGAGGCGTGATGAACGCACCCGTCATCGTTGCCGAAAACCTCGTGCGCCACTACCAGGTCGGTGGCGGCCTGCTCTCTAAGCCAAGGGTGGTGAAGGCGCTCTCGGAGGCGAGCTTTTCCATCGCCCCGGGCAAGACCCTTGCCGTGGTCGGCGAGAGCGGCTGCGGCAAGTCGACCCTCGCGCGCCTCGTCACCCTGATCGAGGAACCGACCGCGGGCCGGTTCACCATCGACGGCATCCCGGCCACGCGCGAGAACTGGGCGCGCCTGCGCAAGACCGTCCAGATCGTCTTTCAGGACCCCTACGGCTCGCTCAACCTGCGCCATCGCATCGGCACGATCCTCGAGGAACCGCTTAAGATCCAGCGCCCCGACCTGTCGGCGCGCGAACGCGAGGAGCGGGCGCGCGAAATGCTTCGGCTCGTCGGCCTGCGCCCCGAACATTACGACCGCTACCCGCACATGTTTTCCGGCGGCCAGCGCCAACGCATCGCCGTTGGCCGGGCGCTGATGCTCGAGCCAAAGCTGCTGGTGCTCGACGAGCCGGTCTCGGCGCTCGACGTTTCGATCCAGAGCCAGGTGCTCAACCTGCTGCTCGACCTGCAGGAGCGCCTCGGCCTCGCCTATCTGTTCATCAGCCACGACCTCAGCGTCGTCCGGCTGGTCGCCGACGAGGTGATGGTGATGTATCTGGGCCGGCCCGTCGAATTCGGCACCCGCGATGCCATCTTCGCCCATCCGCGCCACCCCTATTCGAAGGCGCTGCTTTCGGCCACGCCCACCACCGAACCAAACCCGGAGCGCAAGCGCATCAAGCTCGAGGGCGAGCTTCCCTCGCCGCTCGACGTGCCGCCCGGCTGCGCCTTCGCGCCGCGCTGCTGGAAGGCGCAGGACAAGTGCCGCGCCGCGCGCCCGGAGCTCTCGGACGAGGCCCATCGGGTGGCCTGCTTCTTCCCGGAAGACTGAGCGCCGCGCCCGGCCGTTCTGCCCCGGGCGAACGAGCCCGCGCCATTGCGCTCTGATGCCCCTCAGTGCGCTTCGGCCCAGTTGCGCCCGACCCCGGCATCGACCTCCAGCGGAACCGTGAGCTTCACCGCCGGTTCTGAGGCGCCTTCCATGACGGCGCGGGCGGCTTCGATCACCGCCTCGACGGCGTCTTCGTCGGCCTCGAAGATCAGTTCGTCGTGCACCTGCAGCAGCATCTTCGCCGGCAGGCCCGCGATGGCCTCGGGCATGCGGATCATCGCACGGCGGATTATGTCGGCGGCCGAGCCCTGGATGGGGGCATTGATCGCCGCCCGTTTGGCAAAGCCGGCCCGGGGGCCGCGCGCCCCGATCTCGGGGGTGTGGATCTTGCGCCCGAACAGGGTTTTCACATGGCCGTGTTCGCGCGCGAAGGCGACGGTTTCGTCCATGTAGGCGCGAATGCCCGGGTAACGCTCGAAATAGGCGTCGATGAAGTCCTGCGCCTCGGCGCGCGGAATGCGCAGGTTGCGCGCAAGCCCGAAGGCCGAAATCCCGTAGATCACCCCGAAATTGATCGCCTTGGCGCGGCGGCGGATCTCGGGGGTCATCTCTTCGCGCGGGACGTTGAACATTTCCGAGGCGGTGGCGGCGTGAATGTCCTCGCCCTCGCGGAAGGCCTGCTTCATGCTCTCGATGTCGGCGGTATGGGCGAGGATGCGCAGCTCGATCTGGGAATAGTCGAGCGAGATCAGCCGCCGCCCCTCGGGGGCGACGAAGGCCTCGCGGATGCGCCGGCCCTCCTCGGTGCGCACCGGGATGTTCTGCAGGTTCGGATCGGTCGAGGCGAGGCGGCCGGTGCTGGCGCCGGTCTGGACGTAAGAGGTATGAACGCGCCCGGTCTCGGGGTTGATATGGGCCTGCAGGGCATCGGTATAGGTCGATTTCAGCTTCGAGAGCTGGCGCCAGTCGAGCACCTTGGCGGCCAGTTCGTTGCCCTCGGCGGCAAGGTCTTCGAGCACGTCGGCAGGGGTGGAATACTTGCCCGACTTGCCCTTCTTGCCGCCCTCCAGCCCCATCTTCTCGAACAGGATCTCGCCCAGCTGCGCCGGCGAGCCGACGTTGAAGTTCTCGCCGGCGAGGGCGTGAATCTCTTTCTCGAGCGCCGCCATCTGCTTTTCGAAGGCTTCCGACATGCGCCGCAGGGCCTCGCGGTCAACCACCACGCCGGCCATCTCCATCTCGGCCAAGACCGGGGCAAGAGGCCGCTCGAGCGTTTCATAAACGGTGGTGACGCGGGCGCGGTGCAGCTGCGGCTTGAAGGTGAGCCAGAGCCGCAGGGTGATGTCGGCATCTTCGGCGGCATATTTCACCGCCTCGTCGATGGCGACCCGGTCGAAGGTGATCGCCGTCTTGCCCGAGCCCAGCAGCGGCTTGATCGGAATCGGCCGGTGCCCGAGGTAGCGCTCGCTGAGCGTGTCCATGCCGTGGCCGTGCAGCCCCGCATGCATGGCATAGCTCATCAGCATCGTGTCGTCGAAGGGCGCCACCCGCACGCCGTGGCGGGCGAGGATCTTGGCGTCGTATTTCATGTTCTGGCCGATCTTGAGGATCGACGGCTCTTCGAGCACGGGCTTCAGCGCCGCGAGCACCTCGGCCAGCGGCATCTGCCCTTCGGCGAGAGTGGTGTCCGAAAACAGGTCGTCGCCGCCCGCGCCCTTGCGATGGCCGATGGGGATATAGCCGGCCTCGCCCGGCTCCACCGCCAGCGAGATGCCGACAAGCTCGGCGGTCATCTCGTCGAGCGAGGTGGTCTCGGTGTCGAGCGCGAGATAGCCACGCTCCCAGGCCTGGGCGATGAAGCCGTCGAGCGCGGCGCGGCTGTCGATGCGCCGGTATGTCTCGGGCGCGATAGGCGGCAGATCGGGCGCCGGATCGCCGCCCTCGGCGGGCGGCGCCTCGGGGGGCTGGGGGATGTCGGCGCTCTCGACGCCGAGCACTTCGGCGATCCGCCGGGTGAGGGTGCGAAAGCCCATCGAGGCGAGGAAGGGCAGCAGCACGTCCGGGTCGGGCCGGCGCAGTTCGAAGGCGTCGAGCGGGGTGTCGAGCGGGACATGAT
>RFKM01000227.1 GCA_003694465.1 Alphaproteobacteria bacterium | reverse complement strand
CTTCACCCAGGCGGGTTCCGAGGTGTCGGCCCTTCTCGGCCGGATCCCCTCGGCGGTGGGCTACCAGCCGACGCTGGCCACCGACATGGGCGCGATGCAGGAGCGGATCACCTCGACGAAGGCCGGCTCGATCACCTCGATCCAGGCCGTCTACGTTCCCGCCGACGACCTGACCGACCCGGCCCCGGCGACGACCTTCGCCCACCTCGACGCGACGACGGTTCTCAGCCGCGCGATCTCGGAGCTCGGCATCTACCCGGCCGTTGACCCGCTCGACTCCTCGAGCCGGATCCTCGACCCGGCGATCGTCGGCGAAGAGCACTACCAGGTGGCCCGCGACGTGCAGAACATCCTGCAGCGCTACAAGTCGCTTCAGGACATCATCGCCATTCTCGGCATGGACGAACTGAGCGAAGAGGACAAGCTGACCGTGGCCCGCGCCCGGAAGATCCAGCGTTTCCTCAGCCAGCCGTTCGACGTCGCCAAGGTGTTCACCGGCTCGGACGGCGTGCAGGTGCCGCTCGAAGACACCATCGCCTCGTTCAAGGCGGTCGTGGCCGGCGAATACGACCACCTGCCCGAAGCCGCCTTCTACATGGTCGGCGGCATCAAGGACGTGATTGCCAAGGCCGAGAAACTGGCGGCGGAAGCTGCCTGATAGGAGGCCGCGATGGCTGACATGATGCAATTCGACCTGGTGTCGCCGGCGCGCCGGCTGGTCTCGGGAGAGGCCAGCGCGGTGCTGATCCCCGGCGCCGACGGCGACTTCACGGCGATGGCCGGCCATGCGCCCACCATCGCCACGCTGCGCCCCGGCGTGGTGACGGTGCAAGGTCCGGCGGGAGAGGAGAAGTTCCTCGTCACCGGCGGCTTTGCCGAAGTCAACGCCGAAGGCGCCGCGGTTCTGGCCGAGCAGGCGCTGCCGGTGTCCGAGGTCACGCAGGCGGTGTTCGACGAGTTCCTCGCCGCGGCGATCGAGGCGCGCGACAATGCCAAGCCCGAGATGGTCGACCAGCTTTCCAAGGAGGTCGGCGACATCCAGCAGCTGGCCGCCGCCCTCGGCCTTCAGGCCAACGCCGGCTGAGCCGGCCCTGGCCGCCGGGCGCGCCGCGCTTGAAAAGAAACGCCCCGCGCCGCAAGGCGCGGGGATTTTTTGTGAGGGTTTGGGAATAGACCCCGCCGCGCATGTGTATGTCTCCTGTCTGCATCGGGCAGACGTTCAAAGGGAGAACAGACAGATGCGTTTCATGAAACCCCTCGCCCTCGCCGCCATGCTGGCCATGCCTATGGGGGCTGCCGTTGCCGGCTCCTATTCCTCCGACGCGCCGGTGGTGGTCGGCAAGCTTGGCGATCAGGTCTATCTGATGACGAGCGACAAGATGACCCTCTACACCTTCGACAAGGATGGCAAAGGGGTCTCGAACTGCTATGGCGATTGCGCGGTGAAATGGCCGCCGCTCGACGGTTCCGGCGTGACCGACCTGCCCCCCGGATACAGCGTGATCGACCGCAAGGACGGCACGAAACAGATCGCCTACAAGGGCCACCCGTTGTATCTGTGGTTCAAGGATACCAAGCCGGGTGACATGACGGGCGACGGCGTCAAGGGCGTCTGGCACGTCGCGCGCCCGTGAATCCATCGGCCACCGGCGGCACGTGTTGCCGGTGGCCCGTCGCGAGGCGGTTCGATGCGTGATTTCGAAACCGAGCTGAATGCCTGCCTGCCCGACCTCTGGCGCTATGCCATGTCGCTCACGCGCGACCGGGACGAGGCCGACGACATCGTGCAGGACTGCCTCGAGCGCGCCTGGCGCAAGCGCTGGCTCTGGCGCGCGACGCAGCCGCTCAAACCGTGGCTGATGAAGATATTGCTCAACACCTGGCGCAACCATCTGCGCCGGCGCCCAGCCCGTCCGGTGCCGGTCGAGGCGGCGCTGGCCGAAGCGCTTCCCGCCACCACGTCCACGCCCGAAGAACGCCTGCACCTTGCCGAGGTGACGCGCCGGGTCGCGGAATTGCCGCAGGAGCAGCGCGAGGCGCTGTTGCTGGTCGTCGTCGGGGGGCTCAGCTATGCTGACGCCGCCGCCGCCCTCGGGATCCCCGACGGCACCTTGATGTCGCGCCTGTCGCGGGCCCGGGCGCGGCTGCGCGCGGCGCAAGCCCCTGCCGAGGCGCGAGGAAATATCAGGAGCGTGACATGAGCCGACGCGAATTGCCGCAGGACTGGATGCAACGCCTCGCCGACGGCGCGTTGCGCGGCGCCGATCTGTCCGAAGCCGAGGCGCGTCTGAAGGCCGATCCGGCGCTCGCGCGCGCCTTCCAGCGGATCGCGGCCGAGAACGCGGCAATCCGCGCCGGCATCCCCGAACCCGACCCCGACCGGCTCATCGCCCTCAACGCCCGGGCGCGGATGGCGGCGACCGGGCGGTCAGCGCCTTGGCGCATTGCCGCGATGTTGGCCCTTGTGGCGATCGGGTTCGGGGCCGGATGGGCCAGTTCGCTGGCGTTGCGCAGCCTTGGGCCCAGCCCCCGCCTTGCCGGAGCCGAAGAACTGGTGGCCGCCGCCGACGCAGCCTATCGGCTCTATTCGGTCGAAGTGCTGCATCCGGTCGAGGTCGGTGCCGGCGAACGCGACCACCTCAACGCGTGGCTCTCCAATCGGCTGGGCGGGCGGATCGCTGCGCCAGAGCTTGCCGAGGGCGGCTTCCACCTGATCGGCGGGCGGCTGCTGCCCGGCCCGGAACGCGCGGCGGCCCTGTTCATGTATGAAGACGCTTCCGGCGCGCGGGTTGCCCTCTATGTCACCCCCGGCACCGGCGCCGCCCGCGCCCCGCGGATCGAAACCGCCGGTGACGGGCTGACCACCGTGGCGTGGGCCGATGAAAAATGGCGCTATGCGCTGGTCGGCGCCGTCCCCCGCGACCGTCTCGAGGCCCTGGTGCGTCACATGCAGGGCGCGATGATCTGAGCGCGGCGCTGGCCGGGCGCGCGCCATCTTCGAACGCCCCCGCGGGCGCCATCGCCGGCTCTGATGGTGCTGCCATGTGCGCATGTGTCATCTCCTCAAGCCTCGCTTGTGATCGTACAATAGCAAATGAGGCAACCAGGAACGGGAGGCGAAAATGCCAACCAGCGTCACGAAATGGGGAAACGCCTTCGTCATTGACCCGACCGGGAAAGCACCGGCCATCGGCGCCCTGCCGAATGGGGCGCTCGTCACCGTTTCGGGCCAGAACGATGGCGGCAAGTTCGACAGGATCGAGGGCCGTTTCGTTGCCGCCGATGGCACCGTCGATTCCACCACCTTTCAGGTGAACGGCATCCGCAAGGTCTGGCACCAGGGCGCCGACCTTGCCGTGGCCGCCGACGGCACCTTCATCGTTGCCTACACCGAGGGCTATCACGGCTGGAACCTTCGGGCCCGCGTCTTCGCCCCGGACGGCAGCGCGCTTTCGTCCGACACGGCGTTGAACCACCCCGGTTCGGCCTGGGGGCCTTCGGCCGTGGCTCTCGGGAACGGCCGTTTCGCGGTGATCGGCACCGATTATTCCGAGGGCGAACCGGTGCCGCCGGGGGGCGACAGCACCGGCTGGGGGGTCGTCGGTTGGGAGTTCAGCCACCGCGGACGCGTGGCGCAGGACATGTTCCCGGTCAACACAACGACGGCCAGCAACCAGCATGAGGCGGATGCCGCCGTGCTTTCGAACGGCGGCTATGTTGCCGTCTGGCGCGACGAAAGCACGGCCAGTTCCGGCACCAATACCAGCTGGGCGGCTCAGCACTTCGCCTCCGGTGGCACCCCGACCGGCGGCGAGATCCGGCTCGCCCCAACGGCCGGGACCAACCGCTATCAGCCGCAGGTTACCGCGCTGGCGGGCGGAGAATATGCCGTGGCCTGGCGCGAAGGCGTGGTTTCGGGGGGCGTCACGAGCTATTCGTGGCAACTCCAGATCCGCGATCAGGACGGAACCGCGGTCAACGCCCCGGTCGCCCTGCCCAGCAGCAACACTGCCAGCCGCCTCGACATGCTGACCCTCAACGACGGGCGGATTTTCGTGGTGCTGTTCGATCCCCACGCCACCGCCTCGCTGCGCGGCATGGTCCTCAATGCCGATGGCAGCCCCAGCAGCGGCGTCTTCGACATCTCGCCCACCAACGACCTGCCCGATCAGCAGCCCGAAATCGCCCAGATGGCCGATGGCCGGGTCGCGGTGGTCTGGAATACCCAGAGCGGGCAGATCGTTGGCCAGTTCATGGATCCGCGCCTTGCCGCCGTCACGCTCACCGGGACCGATGGCACGGACAGCTATGTCGGCACCACGATGGCCGACACGTTCCACCTCGGCGGCGGCAATGACAAGGCCTGGGGCGGCGCTGGCCTCGACCGGTTGTTCGGCGAGGCGGGGAAGGACAGGCTCTTCGGCGAAGAGGGCGACGATCAGATGGTCGGTGGCGGCGCGGGCGATGCCCTCTTCGGCGGGGCAGGGGATGACACGATGCGGGGCGGTGCCGGCAACGACCGGCTGTCCGCCGGTGACGGCAATGATTCGCTCGAAGGTGGCGGCGGCGCGGACCGGCTTTCGGGCGGCGCCGGCAATGACACGCTGACGGGCGGGGCCGGGCGCGACACCCTGATCGGCGGCGCCGGCAGCGACAGGCTCGTCGGCGGTGGCGGGGTCGATCGCTTCGTCTTTCTCGACGTGGCCGACAGCACCCCGCTCGCCCCCGACCAGCTGGTGCTGAACCGCGGCGAACGGATCGATCTTGCGCGGATCGACGCCGATGAGTCGCGCGGCGGCAATCAGGCCTTCGACTGGATCGGCAAACACGGGTTCACCGGGCAGGCGGGCGAGCTGCACTGGCGCAAGGCCGGGGGAGTCGCCCGGGTCGAGGGCGATGTCGATGGCGACGGCCTTGCCGACTTCGCGGTCATGGTCGATGCCGACGGCAGACT
>RFKM01000226.1 GCA_003694465.1 Alphaproteobacteria bacterium | reverse complement strand
TCCTCGTTCTGTTCCAGAATCAGTGCCTTGAACATGTCGTCCTCCCGTTCTTCCCGCCGTGTTAGACGCTGCACGAGGCCGATGGAAGCCCCGACAGGCAAAGCGTTGCCGGCGGGCGAGTTGCCGTTTCATCTCGCAGCAAGCCTTCACGGGGCGCTTCTGCGAAAAAAGTTCGGAGCAGGCGGCGCGCACATGGCAGGCTTTCCGGCCGGAAAACCGGCCCCGGGCGCTTGAACCCGGGCCCGGACGGGCTTATCTTTGCTGCGTCCCTTCGGGGACTATGGGCATAAACGCGCTCGTAATAAGCGGATCGGACCCGGGGGCGGTACCCGGCGGCTCCACCAATACCCGTCGTTGGAGGGACAGGGGGCCGAAACAGGATCGACGAACGTGTAAAGGAGTGGCTTTGCCCCGGTGAGGTACCACCGTTATCGGTCCGAAAAGCATAATTGCCAACGACAATCGTGCTCCGATCGCCCTCGCTGCCTAAGCAGCGCGGAAGATCGAAACTCAAGTCCTTGCGCCTAGCCGCGTAAGGCGGGGTTCGCAGGCACCTGGCAACAGAAGCCTGCACTTTCCACCACCCCGCCCAGCCCCCGGACGTCGCCGGCGCCTGGCCAGCGATGCGCCCGAGTAGTTTGCTTCGCCCACCGCGCAACCGCCCGCCCCTTGCCTTGCCCGTGCGCGCCCCCCATCTTCAGGCGAGGGAGATTGCCATGCCGCTTGACCGCTTCGTCCTCGTGCTCATCATCGTTCTTGCCGGCGCCGGGCTGACCGTCTGGCTGGCAAGCCTCGTCGCCGCTTCCCTCGAGGTGCCGGCGGTTTCCGTGGCGCTCGTCCCGCTGGCGCTGCTGGCCTATGTGCTCTGGCGGGTGATTGCCGAACGCCTCGCCAACCGCGAGGACGACCATTACGACAGGATCGAGAAATGATACCCGTGCTCACCACCGACAGCTTCCCGGGCCGCGAGGTCGTGCCGCTGGGGCTGGTGCGCGGCTCGACGGTGCGCGCCAAGCACATCGGCTCCGACATCGTCGCCGGCCTGCGCAACCTCGTCGGCGGCGAGATCAAGGAATATGCCGCGCTGCTGGCCGGCGCCCGCGAACAGGCGCTCGACAGGATGGTTGCCGAGGCCGAGGCGCTGGGGGCCGACGCGGTGATCGCCGTGCGCTTCGAGACCTCGACCATCGCCCAGGCCGCCTCCGAGATCCTCGCCTATGGCACGGCGGTGAAATTCGCATGACCGCCCCCAACCCAAGGACCGATCCGGAGACCGACGCGCGCCTGACCGATCGCGGCCTCGAGGCCGGCGGGAAGGGGCGGGTTCTGGTCATCGGATGCGGGGCGCTGGCGCACGAGATTCTTGCCGTGCTGCGGGCGAACGGGCTCGATCATGTCGATCTTGCCTGCCTGCCGGCGATCTATCACAACAGCCCGGAAAAAATTGTTCCGGCACTTGAAGAGGCCGTCGCAAGGCACCGGAATTCCTACGAAAAGATCTTCGTCGCCTATGCCGATTGCGGCACCGGCGGAGCGCTCGCCGACTTCTGCGCGCGCCACGGGCTGGAGATGATCGCCGGGCCCCATTGCTACAGCTTCTTCGAGGGCAACGCCGCCTTTGCCGCCCGCGACGAGATCACCGCCTTCTACCTGACCGATTTTCTCGCCCGGCAGTTCGAGGCCTTCGTGATCCGCCCGCTCGGCCTCGACCGGCACCCGGAACTGCGCGACGCCTATTTCGGCCATTACGAAAAGCTCGTCTATCTCGCCCAGACCGACGACCCGGCGCTCGATGCGAAGGCCCGCGCCGCGGCCGAGACCCTCGGCCTTGCCTATGAGCGCCGCTTGACCGGCTACGGCGATCTCGCCCCGGCCCTTGCCGGGCTCTAGAGCAAGTCTCCCCGGATCGGATGCGCAGGTTGGCGGAACTCAGGGCATGCGGCCGCCCGGGTGGGCGCGAATGCGCCCGCGTTGCGCCGGAGGCGCACCTCTGGTGCGACGGGGCGGGCGGGCGCACGCCCGGGCCGCTCTGCGCCCCGGGCCACTGAAATAGATTCAACGCGACATGCTCTAACCCAGTCGCGCCAGCGCCGGGAAGGCCTCGAGCAGCCAGTAGGACAGGCGCGAGAAGCCGCCGGTGAGCATCAACAGGCCGATGGTCCAGAGCAGAAGCCCCATGATCCGCTCGATCCGCTCCATGTGCCGCTTCATCCAGCCCATGAGGCCCTGCATCCGCGGGAAGAAGGCCGCCACCAGCAGGAAGGGAATGCCCAGCCCCGCGGCGTAGAGCGCCAGAAGGAACGTGCCGCGCGCAAGGCTCGCCTCCGAGGCCGCCAGCGTCAGGATCGCGCCCAGCTGCGGGCCGATGCAGGGAGTCCAGCCGAAGGCGAAGGCCAGCCCCAGCACATAGGCGCCCAGCGCCGAACCGCCCCGGTCGCCGGCGTCGATCCGCGCCTCGCGGTTGAGAAAGGGAATGGTGATCGCCCCGGTGAAATGCGCCCCGAAGACCATCACCACCGCCCCGGCGATGGCATTGAACAGGCCCTGGTTGCTCAGCAGGAAGGCCCCGAAGGCCGAGGCCGCGAAGCCGAGGAAGAGAAACACCGTCGACAGGCCGAGCACGAAGAAGAGCGCGGTGACCATCGCCCGGCGCGCGCCGGAGCGCCCCGCCTGCAACTCGGTGACCGAGATGCCGGACATGTAGGCAAGATAGGGCGGCACGATCGGCAGCACGCAGGGGCTGACGAACGAGAGGAACCCGGCGGCGAGGGCAATGGCCATCGCCGGCAGCAGGCTTGCGTCGATGAGATCGAATCCGAACATGGCCCTGTCCTAGCCGTTGCGCGGGGCGCCGTCATCGGGCGGATGGTCACATCCGCGTGTCCTTGCCCAGCGCTTGCCGGGCGGGGGCCGCCGCGCGCCGGC
>RFKM01000225.1 GCA_003694465.1 Alphaproteobacteria bacterium | reverse complement strand
GCCGCGCAGCCCCGGCCCGGCATGGACCGTCACCCCCGCCGCCATCAGATCGTCGATCACCGACTGACCCAGCGCGGCGGCGTCCCTGTGGATCAGCAGACACTCCGCCGCGCCGCAGATGCCGGGGCGGCGGGTCTTGGCATTCATCACCACGGCGCGGGTCTTCTCGGGGTCGGCGGCCTTGTCGATATAGACATGCACGATGCCCTCGAGATGGGCAAAGACCGGCACCCGCGCCTCGCGCTGCACGAGGCCGACCAGCCCCTTGCCGCCACGCGGCACGATCACGTCGACATATTCGACCATGTGCAACAGCGCGGTGACGGCGGCGCGGTCGCGCGTCGGCACCAGCTGGATCGCGTCTTCCGGCAGGCCCGCCGCCTTGAGCCCGTCCACGAGGCAGGCATGGATCGCGCCGCTGGAATGAAAGCTCTCCGACCCGCCACGCAGGATCACCGCGTTGCCCGCCTTCAGCGCCAGCGCCCCGGCGTCGGCCGTGACGTTCGGCCGGCTCTCGTAGATCACCCCGATCACCCCGAGCGGGGTGCGCACGCGCTTGATGTGCAGGCCCGAGGGCCGGTCCCACTCGGCCATCACCTGCCCGACCGGGTCGGGAAAGCCCGCCACCGCCCGCAACCCCTCGACAATCGAGCCGATCCGCCCCTCGTCAAGGGCGAGCCGGTCCATCATCGCCGGGGTCAGCCCCTTCTCGCGCCCATAGTCGAGATCGCGGCCATTGGCCTCGATGATCTCGCCGCGCCGCGCCCAGACCGCATCGGCCGCCGCGTTCAGCGCCGCCGCCTTCGCCTCGGACGACGCAAAGGCCAGCGTGCCCGCCGCCCGTTTCGCCCGCGCGCCGATGTCCTGCATCAGCGCCTGAATGTCGGTTTGGTCCTTCATCCTTCCCCCTTCCGCAAACGCGCGCATTCTGCCCCGCCGCGCCGGCAAGGTCAAAGCGGCATTTTCGGCCGGCGCAAGCGTCAGTAAACCACCACCGAGCGGATCGACTTGCCCTCGTGCATCAGATCGAACCCCTTGTTGATCTCCTCGAGGCTCAGCACATGGGTGATCATCGGGTCGATCTCGATCTTGCCGTTCATGTACCAGTCGACGATCTTCGGAACGTCGGTGCGCCCGCGCGCCCCGCCGAAGGCCGTGCCCTGCCAGACCCGCCCGGTCACCAGCTGGAAGGGGCGGGTCGAAATCTCCTTGCCCGCCTCGGCAACCCCGATCACCGTGCTCACCCCCCAGCCGCGATGACAGGCCTCGAGGGCGGTCCGCATGACATCGGTATTGCCGGTGCAGTCAAAGGTGTAATCGGCCCCGCCGTCGGTCAGCGCCACCAGATGCGCCACCAGATCGCCCTCGACCTTGTTCGGGTTGACGAAATCGGTCATCCCGAACCGCCGCCCCCACTGCTCCTTCTCGTCATTGACATCGACGCCGACAATCCGGTCGGCCCCGACCATCCTTGCCCCCTGGATGACGTTGAGCCCGATCCCGCCAAGCCCGAAGACGATGACATTCGCCCCCGGCTCGACCCGCGCCGTCTTCACCACCGCACCGACGCCGGTCGTCACCCCGCAGCCGATGTAGCAGGCCTTGTCGAAAGGCGCGTCCTCGCGGATCTTCGCCACCGCGATCTCGGGCAGCACGGTGAAGTTCGAAAAGGTCGAACATCCCATGTAATGGTAGATCGTCTGCCCCTTGTAGGAAAACCGCGACGTGCCGTCGGGCATCACCCCGCGCCCCTGCGTCTCGCGGATCGCCGTGCACAGGTTGGTCTTGCCCGACAGGCAGCTTTTGCACTCCCGGCACTCCGGCGTGTAGAGCGGGATCACATGATCGCCCGGCTTCACGCTCTTCACCCCGGCCCCGACCTCGCGCACGATCCCGGCCCCCTCGTGCCCCAGAACCGAGGGAAAGATCCCCTCGCTGTCGAACCCGCCGAGCGTATAGGCATCGGTATGGCAGATGCCCGTCGCCATGATCTCGACGAGCACCTCCCCCTCTTTCGGCCCTTCCAGATCAAGCTCGACGATCTCGAGCGGCTGTTTCGCCTCGAAGGCGACGGCGGCACGGGTCTTCATTCTCGCTCTCCTCCCTGTCACATCCCCCGAGCATGCCCGCCGGCCATCGCCCGCGTCAATCCGCCGCAGGCCGCCGCGCCTTTCATCTTTCCGGAAATATCCCGGGGGGAATGACGCTCCCGCAGGGAGCGTCAGGGGGGCAGCGCCCCCGAACCGCCTAAAGCGCCATGTCGTCGCGATGGATCAGCGCCGCGCGGCCCGGATAGCCCAGAACCGCCTCGATCTCCGAGGAGCGCCGGCCGATCAGCGCCCGCGCCTCTTCGGCGGTATAGCGCACCAGCCCGACCCCGAGCCGCGCCCCGGCCTCGTCGAGAATGTCCACCGGGTCGCCGCGCCCGAAGCGCCCGGCGACCTCCACCACCCCCGCCGGCAACAGCGACTTGCCCCGCGCCAGCGCCCCGGCGGCGCCGGCATCCACCGTGACCGAGCCGCGCGGCTTCATCGCCGCGATCCATTGCTTGCGCGCCCGCGCCGGGGTCGTGCGGGCCTTGAACAGCGTGTGCCGCGCGCCCTGCTCAAGCGCGGCCAGCGGATGCAGCGCGCCCCCGGCGGCGATGATCAGATCGCAGCCCGCCGCCGTCGCCGTCTTGGCGGCCATGACCTTGGTGATCATCCCGCCCTTCGAGAGCCCGCTCACCCCCTCGCCGGCATGGGCCTCGAGCTCGGGGGTGATCTCGCCGATGACGTCGAAATGCCGCGCCTCCGGGTCGGTCTGGGGATTGGCCGAATAGAACCCGTCGACATCGGAGAGCAGCACCGTCAGATCGGCGCCGATGGTCACCGCCACCTGGGCGGCAAGCCGGTCGTTGTCGCCATAGCGGATCTCGTCGGTGGCGATGGTGTCGTTCTCGTTGACGATCGGAACCGCGCCCAGCGCCAGCAGCGTCTCCAGCGTCGCCCGGCTGTTGAGATAACGCCGCCGGTCGGCGCTGTCCTCGAGCGTGACCAGCACCTGCGCCGCCGTCACGCCCCCCGCCCCGAGCGCCTCGGCATAGGCGCGGGCAAGCCGGATCTGGCCAACCGCCGCCGCCGCCTGCGCCTGTTCGAGCGTCAGCGCCCCGCGCGGCAGGCCCAGCAG
>RFKM01000224.1 GCA_003694465.1 Alphaproteobacteria bacterium | reverse complement strand
GAATCCAGGTCACATACCCATAAACGGGAGTCCCGCGGGCTGATTGTTGTGCTTCACGATCGGCAAAGAGCAGGAGGTGAGCGTGGCGCGATTTGATTTGACGGATTTCGAGTGGTCGGTGATCGAACCGCTGCTCCCGACCAAGGTTCGGGGGGTGAAGCGGCGCGACGACCGGCAGGTTCTGAACGGCATATTCTGGCGGCTGCGCACGGGGGCTCCGTGGGCCGACATACCGGCGCGGTATGGCCCCTGCACGACCTGTGTCAACCGCTTCAACCGCTGGCGGCGCGCGGGCCGTTGGGCGCGCATTCTGGCTGCGATATCAGAGGCTTGCGAGGGCGATGTGCAGATGATCGACTCCTCATCCCTCCGGGTTCACCAGCAGGGCGCGAACGGCCCGAAAAAGGGGGGCGATCCGGTTGCATGGGTCGCTCGCGAGGCGGGTTGAGCACGAAAATCCACGCCGTGGTCGATGCCCTCGGTCGTCCGATCCGGCTGATGCTGAGCTTGGGTCAGGCCTATGACGGCCATGCGGCGCTGGAGATGCTGACCGCTTTGCCGACAGGCGCCCGGCTGCTGGCGGACCGGGCCTATGACAGCAACGCCATCCGAACGCTCATCGCAGGGCAGGGCGCGCGGGCGGTGATCCCGTCGAGGCCGCAGCGCAACCCGATGCTTGCCCACGACCGCGAGGCCTGCAAGGCGCGCAACCTGGTGGAGCGTTTCTTCAACAAGATCAAACACTTCCGCGCGGTGGCCACGAGGTATGACAAACGCGACGACAATTTCCTCGCTTCCGTCCAGCTTGCATCTATCAGGATTTGGTTGCGATCTTGTGAGTCGGTGACCTAGATTCCTGAATTCCGAGAAGGCCGCGCCGCGAATGCCCGTCGCGCCGGGGCGTGCCCGCGGTGTGAACCTCAAGCATTCGCGCGCAAGCGGGCCGGCGCGCCCGGGAGTTCCGGAAAAAACTTAAAACAATTCGAGATTTATGCCATACTGCACCCTCACGCGCATTTGTTCGAGTTGCCGGCGGGAGGGACGCATGGCGCACAATGGCCAGTTTCGGCACAACGAAATCCACGAGCTTCGCGACGAGCTCGACCATGCCGTCGGCAATGCCGACAAGCTGATTTCCGACCTCAACATCATCGGCAACATCGTCGGCGCGGTGTCGGCGGTGACGAATTCGATCGAACTGGCGCAGTCGCGCATGTCGCACACGCTGGGGCAGATGCGCACGATCGAGAAGGTCTCCTTCGTGCTCTCGAAACTGCCGGTTGTCGGCCCCTTCGGCAGTGCGATCCTGTTCGTGATGAACCGCGTCGAAGACCCGCTCGACAAGAGCGTCGGCATGCTCGACCAGCTCGAAACCCCGCTCAGCCAGTTCAACGAGGCGGTCGGCTACATCGCCCTCGGCATCGGCACCGTCAACGTTTCGGCCGCCGGGGTGCGCAAGCTGATGCAGGACAAGGCCGACTGGCTGACGATGATGGAGGAAGAGGGCCTCGTTCACGACACCAACCTGCTGCACGACAGCGATCAGGACTGGTACGATTTTCTCGATCAGGCCAACCACGATTCCGACGTCGCGCTCGCCGCCTCGCAGCCCCTGCGCGAAGAGCTGGCGGCGCTCGATTTCAGCGTTTACCGGGAAATCTACGAATTCTTCAGCTCGATCACCGAAACCTTCGATGCGATCGACCGGGTGGTCAGCCCCATCGCCCCGGCGCTTGACGCGGTGGAAGAGGCGCTCGAGCCGGTCCAGTGGGCCTTCGACGCCGCCGAGGACGTGCTCAACAGCGTCGTGCAGCCGGTGGTCGATGCGATCATGGAGGCGACCGGCCTCAACGACCTGATCGACGAGCTGGTCTCGAAGCTCAACCCCGCCGCCGATCTGCTCAACGAGATGACCCGCAATCTCGAGCGGCTGAAGGTCGATCTCGAGATCCCGGGGCTGGCGGGCGACGTGTCGGATTTCTACGACCAGCTCGAGGCCTCGCTCTTCCCCGGCGGAGTGGCCTTTCCCGAGATCCGCGACCTTGGCATTCTGGTCATGGAACAGGACGACGGCAGCGTGAACGTTGCCGGCACCGATGGCGACGATCACCTCGTCGGCACCGCGGGCGACGACAACTTTGCCGGTTTCGGCGGCGACGACACGATCGACGGCGGCGGCGGCACCGACCGGCTGCTCTTCCTGCACAAGATCGAGGATTACCGCCTGTCGCTGACCGGCGACCCCGGCGACGGCCAGACCCTTCAGGTTCAGGTCTCCTGGCGCGATCCGGCGATCGCGGACGAAGGGGTCGATACGGCGAACGAGGTCGAGCTCTTTCATTTCACCAACCCGGCGCTGGGGGATGTGCACTGGTCGTCGGTGCGGCAGTTCATCTACACCGAGTCCGGGTCGCGCAACGTCACGGGCACCGCCGCCGACGACTGGATCTTCGGCGATGCGCGCGTCAACGAGCTGGGCGGCGGCGATGGCGACGACAGGCTGTTCGGCGGGTCGGGGAACGACCTTCTGAACGGCGGCGCCGGTGATGACATCGTCTATGCCGGCGATGGCAACGACACCATCGCCATCGGCGAGGGGGTCGATCAGGTGTT
>RFKM01000223.1 GCA_003694465.1 Alphaproteobacteria bacterium | reverse complement strand
CGGTGCTCGACCTGATGCAGACCCTGCCGACCTTCGTCTATCTGATCCCGGCGATCGTCTTTTTCGGCATCGGCATGGTGCCGGGGCTGCTGGCGACGGTGATCTTCGTGCTGCCGGCGCCGATCCGGCTCACCCATCTCGGCATCTCGCGCACGCCCGTCGCCCTCAAGGAAGCGGCGCAGGCCTTTGGCGCCACCCCGCGGCAACTCTTGTGGAAGGTCGAACTGCCCTGGGCGATGCCGCAGATCATGACCGGGCTCAACCAGACGATCATGCTGTCGCTGTCGATGGTGGTGATCGCGGCGCTGGTCGGCGCCGACGGGCTGGGGGTGCCGGTGGTGCGGGCGCTCAACTCGGTGAACACCGCCCTCGGCTTCGAGAGCGGCTTCGTGATCGTCGTCGTCGCCATCGTGCTTGACCGGATGCTGAGGGTGGAACGCAAATGACCGCCGAAACGCGCAAAACCGCCGTCGAATTCGACCGGGTGTCGATCGTGTTCGGGGAGCGGCCCGAAAGCGCCCTGCCGGCGATGGATGCGGGCAAGGACCGGGCGACGGTGCAGGAAGAAACCGGACAGGTGCTGGGGGTGCACGATTGTTCGCTGCAGGTGATGGAGGGCGAGATTCTCGTGCTCATGGGCCTGTCGGGCTCGGGCAAGTCGACGCTCTTGCGCGCCGTGAACGGGCTCAACCCGGTGGCGCGCGGGCGGGTCCGGGTTTCCGACGGGGACGGGCTCATCGACGTGACCGGCGCCGACGCGAAGACCCTGCGCGAGATCCGCCTCAAGCGCGTGGCGATGGTGTTCCAGCAATTCGGCCTTCTGCCCTGGCGCAGCGTGCGCGACAATGTCGGGCTCGGGCTCGAACTGGGCGGGGTGCCGAAGGCCGAGCGCCGCGCCCGCGTCGACGAGCAGCTGGCCCTCGTCGGGCTGACCGACTGGGCCGAGCGGATGGTCGCCGAGCTTTCGGGCGGGATGCAGCAGCGCGTGGGCCTTGCCCGCGCCTTTGCCACCAGCGCGCCGATCCTGCTCATGGACGAGCCCTTCTCGGCCCTCGATCCGCTGATCCGCACCCGGCTTCAGGACGAGCTGATCGAGTTGCAGAAGACCCTGCGCCGCACGATCATCTTCGTCAGCCACGATCTTGACGAGGCCTTCAAGCTTGGCGACCGGATCGCGATCATGGAGGGGGGGCGGATCGTGCAGGTCGGCACCCCGCGCGAGATCTTCACCCATCCCGCCGATCGCTACGTCGCCGATTTCGTGGCGCACATGAACCCGCTCGGCGTGCTCACCGCGCGCGACGTGATGGGCCCGCCCGGCGGCGTCGCCTTCGCCGAGGTCGGGCCCGACACCCCGGTGCGCGATGTGATGGCGGCGCTCAGCCGCGAGGCCGAGGTGGTGGCGGTTGTCGAGGACGGGCGGCAGATCGGTCGCGTCACCCGCGACCTTGTGCTGGCACGGCTGGTCGATCCGCGCGGCTGACTTGCAATATTCCGGCATTGAGGCGGCGATTTCGCCCGTGTTGAGGCTTGGAAATTGCAGATTTCATGCCTCCGGCGGGAGTATTTTTACCAGGAAAAGGCCCCTCAGGGCTTGTCGGGAAGCGCCGGCGGCGTCACCCGCCGGCCGGTGCGCGCCTCGCGCCACGCGATGAAGCTGACCGCCCCGACGATCAGCCCGCCCCCGGCCATGACCCAGCCATCGACCGCCTCGCCGAAGACCGCCCAGCCCACCAGCGCCGACCAGACCAGTTGCAGGAAAGTGACCGGCTGGGTCACCGCCATCGGCGCGGCGGCGAAGGCGCGGGTCATGGTGTAGTGCCCGGCGGTGGCGAAGGCGGCGACGGCGAAGAGCCAGGCGAGTTCGTCGGGGCGCGGGCTGACCCAGTTGCTCAGGGCAAAGGGGGCGAGGCCGATGGTGACGGTGATCGCGAGCATCGCCACCACCGCCGAGGGGCGCACCAGCCCGGCCATGCGTCCGGCGATGAGATAGGAACCGGCGAAGAGCGCGGCGGTGGCGAGCATCGCCAGATGCCCCGGCTCGATGCTGCGAAAGCCCGGCCGCAGGATGAGCATCGCCCCGACCAGCGCGATTCCTATGGCCGCGAGGCGCCGCGCCGCGAGGCGCTCGCCGAAGAACAGCGCCGCGCCGAGGGTGACATAGACCGGGTTGAGGTAGTTGAGGGCCGTCACCTCGGCCATCGGGATATGGGCCATGGCAAAGAACCACAGGATCACCGCGCCACTGTGCACGAGCCCGCGCAGGCCGAAGAGCGCCCAGCCGCGCGCGTCGATTCGCATCGCCCGCAGCGGGCCCAGCATCGGCAGCACGAAGACGAGGCCCAGCAGGTAGCGCAGGAAGGCGCTTTCGGCCGCCGGGATGCGCCCGCCGACGTGTTTGACGAGCGCCGTGACCATGACGAATTCGAACCCGGTCAGCAGCATCCAGCCGATGCCGGCAAGCGGGCGCGCGGTTGCGGTGGGGGAAGCGTTTGCCATGGCGCGATGTGAGCGCAGGCGCGCCCCCGGCACAAGGCCGAAAACGCGCCTGCCGCGCCGCGGGCCCGCGGTCAGGTCAGCTGGTTCATCACCTCGTCCGAGGCTTCGAAGTTGGAATAGACGTTCTGCACGTCGTCATCGTCTTCGAGGGCCTCGAGCAGCTTCATCAGCTTCTGCATGTCTTCGAGGCCGACCTCGGTGGTCGTCGTCGGGCGCCAGACGAGCTTGGCGGATTCGGGCTCGCCGAGGCTTTCCTCGAGGGCGCCGGAGACGGAGGCAAGATCGGTGTCGGCGGTGATGATCAGGTAGCCGTCGTCGGTTTCTTCCACATCCTCGGCCCCGGCCTCGAGCGCCGCCTCGAAGACGTGTTCGAGGTCGCCCACCGATTGCGGATAGAAAATCTCGCCCTTGCGCTCGAACATGAACGAGACCGACCCGGTTTCGCCGAGGTTGCCGCCGTTCTTGGTGAAGATCGAGCGCACCGAGGAGGCGGTGCGGTTGCGGTTGTCGGTCATCGCCTCGACGATGATCGCCACCCCGTTCGGCCCGTAGCCCTCGTAGCGGATCTCGTCATAGCTCTCGGCATCGCCCCCCTGCGACTTCTTGATCGCGCGCTCGATCACGTCCTTGGGCACCGAGTTCGCCCGGGCTTCGCGCACGGCGAGGCGCAGGCGCGGGTTCTTGTCGGGGTCGGGGTCGCCCATCTTCGCGGCGACGGTGATTTCCTTCGCCAGCTTCGAGAAGAGTTTCGACCGCGCGGCGTCCTGCCTGCCCTTGCGGTGCTGGATGTTCGCCCATTTTGAATGGCCAGCCATGTCGTGCTCCGGGGATTGTTGGAATCCGCGCCTCTATAGGGCACCGCCCCGGGCGCCGGCAAGCCCTGCCCGTTTCGCAGCGGGCCGCGGGGCCGGGCGCGGGCCGAAGGCATGACCTTTGCGCGCCCGGTCGGGACGGGATATGCAGGGCCATGACCGACGCTCAGATCATCCTCTTCTCGCTTTTCGCCCTCGTCTTCGCGCTGCTGCTCTGGGGGCGGATCCGCTACGATCTCGTGGCCTTCGGGGCGCTGATGGCGGCGGT
This sequence comes from Alphaproteobacteria bacterium, assembly GCA_003694465.1. Classification (GTDB taxonomy): domain Bacteria; phylum Pseudomonadota; class Alphaproteobacteria; order Rhodobacterales; family Rhodobacteraceae; genus RFKM01. The sequence goes on along the minus strand of RFKM01000223.1, from coordinate 192 downwards.
GCTGCTCGGGGTGATCGAGCCCAAGCACGCCTTTGCCGGCTTCGGCCATCCGGCGACGATCATCGTCGCGCTGGTGCTGATCGTGTCGGCCGGGCTGGTGCGCTCGGGCGCGGTGCTGCTGATCACCCGGACGCTGGTCGATGCCAGCCGCCCGCTGGCTGCCCACATCGCCATCATGGGGGTGATCGGGGG
>RFKM01000222.1 GCA_003694465.1 Alphaproteobacteria bacterium | reverse complement strand
GTGTTCCCGATCGTCGCGCCCACGGACCGGCAGGCGCTTGTAACGGGATCGTCGGCCTACGGTGAGAACAAGGGCCCCGGCGGCCTGCCTCCGCTGGAGAAAATCGCCGCCGCGCCGGTGTGGCGACGGTCGCCGCCCGTAGGCGCTGCCTGCGACGGTATTGGTCGCCAGAAAGGGGCGCGATGGGCGTGCAGGGCGTATCTGCCCGCCAAAGGAATCCACGAATCTAGATTCGCGTGGTTTCCGAGACCCCTCCCCGGCGAAGCCCAGCTTCGGCGCACTTCCGATGTCCCCTGCCCCTCGGCCGGGCCAAAAGATCGCCCCCGCGAGGGGTCACCACACCCGAGACACCGCTGGGCAATGCCGCACCCTTCGATTACGCTGGCCGGCGCGAAAGGAGGGACGATGCACATTCTCCTCGGTCAGACCCTGACATTCACCGCCGATCCGTTCCACGTCCCGCCCGAGGAGGCGGTCCGCCACGAAACCCGTGGTGCAGTGGCCATCGACGGCGGCCGAATCGTCGCCGTCGGTCCCGCCGAGGCGGTGCGCGCGGCACATCCCGGCGCCCCCGTCACCGATCACGGCACCGCCCTGCTCTCGCCCGGCTTCATCGACGCCCACGTCCATTTCGCCCAGACGGCGATCATCGCCAGCTGGGGCAAGCGCCTGATCGACTGGCTGAACAGCTACACCTTCCCCGAAGAGGCCCGCTTCGGCGATCCGGCCCATGCCCGCGAAATCGCCCGGCGTTATTTCGACCTTACCCTCGCCGCCGGGACCACCACCGCCGTCAGCTTCGGCACCGTGCATCCCGAGAGCGTCGAGGCCTTCTTTGCCGAGGCCGAGGCGCGCGGTCTCAGGGCGCTGGCCGGCAAGACCTGCATGGACATGAACGCGCCGGAAAACCTGCGCGACACCGCCCAAACGGCCTATGACCGCTCGAAGGCCCTGCTCGAGCGCTGGCACGGGCGCGGTCGCCTCGGCTATGTCATCACGCCGCGCTTCGCCCCGACCTCGACCCGCCAGCAGCTCGAGGCGCTCGGCGCGCTCTGGGCCGAACACCCCGAAGTGCCGATGCAGACCCACCTTTCCGAGCAGACCGAGGAGATCGAATGGGTCCGGGCGCTGTTTCCCGAGGCGCGCGACTACCTCGACGTCTACGACCGGGCCGGGCTGGTCGGCCCCGGCGCCCTCATGGGCCACGCCATCCACCTGACCGGGCGCGAACGCGCCCGCCTGCGCGAGGCCGGCGCAAGCCTGATCCATTGCCCGACCTCCAACACCTTCATCGGCTCGGGCCTGTTCGACACCGCCGGCCTTGCCGCCGAGGGCCAGATCCTCGGGCTCGCCACCGATACCGGGGGCGGGTCGTCCTTCTCGATGCTGCGCACCATGGCCGCGGCCTACGAGGTGGGTCAGCTGCGCGGCGGCGGCGCCCTTCACCCCGCCCAGCTCTGGTGGCTGGCCACCGCCGGCTCGGCCCGGGCGCTGCGGCTCGAGAAGACGATCGGCACGCTCGCCCCGGGCTACGAGGCCGACATCATCGCCGTCGACCTTGCCTCGACCCCGGCGATTGCCCAGCGCGCCGCCCGGGCCGAAAGCCTGTGGGAGGCGATCTTCCCGACCATCATGATGGGCGACGAGCGGGCGATCGCCGCGACCTACGTGGCCGGAAATCGGATTCGTGCAAGCGATTGACTTGATCGGCGCAGACCTAACCGCTCTAATACCTGAAAAAGACAAGAGGCAGCGCCATGCACCGTGAGAGCAAGCTCTACATGAAATCCGCCTTCGAGCGCCATGCCGCCCCCCGCGGGCCCGGGCGCGTGCTCGATGTCGGCGCCTCGGGCAAGCGCCCCTTCTTCCGCGAACTCTGGGAAGGCGGCGGCTGGCACTACGACGGGCTCGACCTCGCCGCCGGGCCAAATATCGACATCGTCCTCGACGACCCGTGGAAATTCCCCATCGAGGATGACAGCTACGACGCTGTGATCTCGGGCCAGATGCTCGAACACAACGAATTCTTCTGGCTCACCTTCCTCGAGATGGCCCGGGTTCTGAAGATGGGCGGGCTGATGATCCACATCGCCCCCTCCCGCGGCCTCGAACACCGCGACCCGCAGGATTGCTGGCGCTTCTACCGCGACGGCATGACGGCCATGGCGAAATGGGCCGGGCTCGACTGCATCGAGGCCACCACCGACTGGGCGCCCGAACATTTCGCCTATATCGACCGCTTCCCGAAACATGCCAAACGCGCCCGGCACCTGCGTCGGACGATGCGCAGCGCCGGCACCGACTGGGGCGATACGGTCGGCGTCTTCGTCAAGACCACCGACACCGCCCGCGCCCTCGGCATGGACTACATACGCGCCTTCGCCGCGCGCTTCCCGCAAGCCGAAACCTAGGGTCAGGACCCATTCCTCCCGCATCCACAGCGCGGCAGGCGCGAAATATCAGCGGTTTGGCGCGCGCCGGACAGGGCAGATTCCCTTTTCAAGGGCGCCGAGCCGGTGAGATGAAGGGCCTGCCGCGCCCGAAGGGTTTGGCGGACTTGCCC
>RFKM01000221.1 GCA_003694465.1 Alphaproteobacteria bacterium | reverse complement strand
TGAAGAAGCACGGGCCGCCGCCGTGGGGGATGAAGAGGGTGGGCTGTCGTTTCGTCATCGCGCGCTCCTTGCTCCATGTCAGGGGGTAGGCAAAGGGTGCGCCCGCGCTTGTGGCGGGTGCCGTTTGACCGTAACTTCAGTTAGAGACGCAGATTTGAAAATGAAAGTAGGCACGGAAAAGTAACCACACGTTTTCATGCCGCGAGAGGAATGGGATGAAACGCAATCAGGCCCCCTCCTGCCCGATGGAAGCCCTGCTGCGGCTCGTTTCCGGGCCGTGGACGCTGCATATCGTCTGGGTGCTGTCGGAGCAGGGGCCGCAGCGCTTTGGCGAACTCAGGCGAGCCGTGCCCGGCATCTCGACCCGGATGCTGACCGAACGGCTGCGGATGCTCGAAAAGGCCGGCATCGTCTGGCGCGAGCAGGCGCAGACCATACCGCCCGCGGTCACTTACGGGCTGACCCAACGCGGGCAGGAATTGCGCGGCGTTCTCGACACGCTCGACGCGATCGCCCGGCGCTGGCAGGCCGAGGGCGCCCTTGCCGGCGGCGAGCGGGCCGCCGAATAGGCGGCGCCCGGCGCCTTGCGCAAGGCCCCTTCAGGCGCCGCAGCCCACCCCTTCGAAGCACAATTGCGGCGCAAAGCGCGGGCGCGTGACCACCACGTCATAGAATTCGGTGGTGTCGATGCCGGTGAGCTCGGCGGCGAAGGGCGGCTCGTATTGCATCCGGGTTTCGACGATGATCACCCGCTCGCCGGAGGCGATCGACGGCACGATATCGTTGAACTGGTCCATGATCGTATCGTTGGTCCAGACATCCTGCCCGGCCTCGGAGCTGGCCGACCAGTCGACTTCCAGGGTGCGGTCGGTGCCCGGGTCATTGAGGGTGGCGCAATTCTCGGCGCAATGGACCACCGTCACCCGCACCCAGCTCTGCATGTTCGACTGGGTGAGGTAGCGATAGACGTTCTTGATGCCGGTGATGTCATCGTCGTTGATGGTGCTGGTCTCGCGCGAGAGCAGGTCGGAAATCGCGTAATTTCCCTTCAGGGCCAGGCTCTTGTAGCGGAAGACGTCGAAATAGGTATAGGTCGCCAGGAAGGTCCAGAGCAGGAGCGGCGCGATGATCGCCGCCTCGACCGAGAGCGAGGCGCTCTCGTCGCGGGCAAAGCGCCGGGGGGCGGCGAAGACGGCTTGGCGGAGGCTGAAAGGCATGTCCCGTCTCCCTTACGGTTCGTTCACGTAGGTCGAGGCAGAGACGATCTGCACCGCCCCGGTGCCATCGACGGGCAAATCCATCACCATCGGCGTGGTGGCGAAGAACGGATCGGTCACGTAGCAGGCGCGCACGATCATCACGTCGTTGGCCTGCCCGAGGGTGAAATCGACGACCGGGGCGATCTCCTCGTCGCGGTTGACGCAGGTAACGCCGGTTTCCGGCACCTCCCAGGTGTCGGGCGAGACCCGGATCAGCTCGATCGTCATCGTGTTCATGCAGTCGGAAAAGATCATCCCGCCGTTGCACACCCGGCGCTTGAGCTCTTCCTGCGTGGGCGGGTCGAGCTGGCCGAGGCGCAGATCGCGCACGGCGAGATCGAGCGCGCGGTCGAGCAGCGCCTGCCGGGCGAGATAGACCGAAACCTCGAAAGCCGACAGGAAGACCGTCATGATCACCGGGAACAGGATCACGAATTCGAGCGAGGCGTTGCCCCCCTCGCCCCCGAACCGGCGGCCAAGGCCCCGCAGCGCCGCCGTGAACCCCTTGCCTTGCGCGATGCGTTTCATCAGTTCACCAGCCGCAGTTTCGAAATGTCGCGGGCGATCGAGGCGAAGGCATCGGTCAGGTCGAGCCCGTCGACGTTGAAGTAGCGACCCTCGCCCGAGGCGCAGTTGCGCAGCACGGTTTCGGCGCTCGAACTCGTCTCGAAGCCGATGGTGTAGATGGTGATCCCCTCGGCCTTGGCGGCGTCGCACATGCTTTCGAGGCGGGCGTTCTTGGTGCTCGTGTCAAAATAGGAGCCCTCGGCGTCGAGCCACCAGAACTGCTCCCACCAGGCCCAGGTGCGTTCTGCCCAGAGGTCGGGGAAGCTGAGCTGGCTGGCACCGTTACCGCCTTCGTTGACCGTCGAGCAGACCCAGTTCCAGCTGCGCCCGTGGCGCTGCCAGCCGCAGGATTCATAGGTGCCGGTGCCATAGGGGTGGTCTTCCCAGCTGCCGGTGCTCGTCCAGTAATACTGGCCGGTGCTTTCGCGGTAGATCGAATAGACGTAATCGCCGCCGACGCGCGCATTCGTCCGCCAGACCGGCGAGGGGCCCGAGCGCGCATTGTCGTAGAGATAGTGCTGATCGGTGTTTTCGCCGTCGGTCATCAGCACCAGAACCTTTTCGACCCCGCGCGTCTCCCACGACAGCGGGCGGTCGGCGAAATCGGAATCGACCACGTCGGTCACCGCCGGTTGAGCGGCCGGGTCGAGCAGGGCCGCGCCCCATTTCATCCCGACGTCGATCGAGGTGTTGCCCTCGGCGCTCAGCGCCGCGATCTTGGCGCGCAGCACGTCGCCGTCGCCCTCGATGGGCAGGATCTCGCGCCAGCTTTCGTTCGCGCAGGTGAAATAGTAGGGCGTGGCCGACCACGACCACGGGTCGAAATGGCCGGTGCGCTTGAGCGGCGTTTCCGGGGCGATGGCGGTGGTCTCGAAATCGGCGTCGTCGAAGGTCACGCAGGACGAGGACGTGTGCTCGCTGGTCACGTTGAAATGGCTGAGCAGGTCTTCGCCCACCAGCACCTGTTCCGAATAGGGCACGATCGAGATCGAGACCGTGCCCGGATCGACGGTGCAGCCGGTGGTCGCATCGGGGTCGGCCGGGTTGCAGGTGGTGATGTTGACGAACTGCGTCGCCGCGTCCTTGAGAATCGAGATCTTGCTGCGCCCGGAAGAATACCAGCCCATCGAGCCGGAGACGTCGAGCACCAGCGAGATTTCGGTGTTGGCCGTCGCCTCTTCGGCGGCCCCGGCAGCGGGGGCCGAAAGGGCGTCGATGCCGACGAATTTCATGAAGGTGGCCGTGACCGGCATCGAGACCTCGGCCGAAACCCGGCGCGAACTCGCCGTCTCTTCGACGGTGATCTTGTCGGCGGAGATATAGTCGCCGAGGTTCGCGCGCTCGAAATAGTCGAGCACGACCGTTTCCGGGTCGAGCGGCTGGTCGAGGCTGGCGGCGGCGAGAATCGCCCGGTCGAGCGTTTCCTGAAGCGCCGTCCGGTGCGCCTCGAAGCGCATCAGGTCGACGCCGATGCCCGCGGCCATCAGCATCATCAGGAAGATCATCAGCCCGAAGATGATGAGCGAGCCATCCTCGGAGCGCGCAAAGCCGGGCCCCCGTGCGCCGGTGCGCCCCGCGTCATACCCTTCTGTCGGCAATCGTTGCATGGCCACCACTTCCCTCACGACATGGCGCTCGCCCAAGGGGGGCGCGCGCTTCAGGCCTATTGGGACAACGGCGCCGTGGCATTTTTTGGGCAGAAAAGGGGTATTTACCAAGAACCCCTCGGAAAGCCGGGACAATCGCCGGCGCGCGGGGCGATTGTCGCGCGGTGGGGAACGCTGTCCGTGCGACCTGCCGGAAGGTCGGGCCGGCGGATGGGGAGCAGCGGCGCCGGGGGCATTGAGGCCGCCGGCCGCAGGGCCTATGTGTGGGCGGCAGCCTCAAGGAGCTTCAGATGCGCGCGATGTCCCTTCCCTTTCCCCTTTCCACCCCCTCGGCCGAGGCCGGCGCCGCCGCCGCGCCCGGCGATCTCGGCCCGCTGCCCGAATGGGATCTGACCGATCTCTACGCCGCGCCGGATGCGCCGGAGGTCCAGCGCGATCTTGACTGGATGAAAGGCGCCTGCGCCGATTTCGCCGCCCGCTACGAGGGCCGGCTGGACACGCTCGATGCTGCCGGGATGCGGGCCTGCATCGAGGCCTACGAGGAGATCGAGCGCATCGGCGGGCGGCTGATGAGCTATGCCGGGCTGCGCTATTACCAATGCACGACCGACCCGGCCCGCGCCCAGTTCCTGCAGAACCTGCAGGAGCGAATCACCGAAGACACCAACGCGCTGGTCTTCTTCAGCCTCGAGATCAACCGCCTGCCCGACGACCATCTCGAGGCGCTGCTCGCCGCCGATGCCGGGCTCGCCCGCTACCGGCCGGTGTTCGAGCGGATGCGGGCGATGCGCCCCTACCAGCTGTCCGACGAGCTGGAGAAGTTCCTGCACGATCAGTCCGCCGTCGGCGCCGCCGCCTGGAACAAGCTTTTCGACGAGACCATGGCCGGGCTCACCTTCCGCCCCGAAGGCGCCGAGGAGGATCTGCCCCTCGAGGCGACGCTGAACCTGCTTACCGAGCCCGATCGCGCCACGCGCGAAGCGGCGGCGCGCGAGCTTGCCCGGGTCTTCGGCGAGAACATCCGCCTGTTCTCGCGCATCCACAACACCCTCGCGAAGGAAAAGGAAATCGAAGACCGCTGGCGCGGCATGCCGACGCCGCAGACCGCCCGGCATCTTGCGAACCATGTCGAGCCGGAGGTGGTCGAGGCGCTGCGCGATGCGGTCGTCGCCGCTTATCCGAAGCTTTCGCACCGTTATTACGAGCTCAAGCGCCGCTGGCTGGGCCTCGACAAGCTCGAGGTGTGGGACCGCAACGCCCCCCTGCCGATGGAGGACACGCGCCGCATCGGCTGGGACGAGGCGCGCGAGACCGTGCTCGGCGCCTATGCGGATTTTGCCCCAGAGATGGCCGAAATCGCCCGCCCCTTCTTCGAGCGTGGCTGGATCGATGCCGGGGTCAAGCCCGGCAAGGCGCCGGGGGCCTTTGCCCATCCGACGGTGACCGACGCCCACCCCTACGTGCTGCTCAACTACCTCGGCAAGCCGCGCGACGTGATGACGCTGGCCCATGAGCTCGGCCACGGGGTGCATCAGGTTCTGGCCGCCGGACAGGGCGAATTGCTGAGCCAGACGCCGCTGACCCTGGCCGAGACCGCCAGCGTCTTCGGCGAGATGCTCACCTTCCGAAAGCTGCTCGCCGAGGCGCGCGATCCGGCGCAGAAGAAGGTGCTTCTGGCCGGCAAGGTCGAGGACATGATCAACACCGTCGTGCGGCAGATCGCCTTTTACGACTTCGAGTGCAAGCTGCACGCCGCCCGGCGCGCGGGCGAACTCACCCCCGACGACATCAACGCGCTGTGGATGAGCGTTCAGGCCGAGAGCCTTGGCCCGGCCTTCCGCTTCATGGAGGGCTACGAGACGTTCTGGTCTTACGTGCCGCATTTCGTCCATTCGCCCTTCTACGTCTATGCCTATGCCTTCGGCGACGGGCTCGTGAACGCGCTCTATGCCGCCTATGAGGAGGGCGACCCGGACTTCCAGCAGAAGTATTTTGAGATGCTGCGCGCCGGCGGGTCGAAGCACCACAAGGAGTTGCTCGCCCCGTTCGGACTCGATGCTTCCGACCCGAAGTTCTGGGACAAGGGTCTCGGGATGATCTCGGGCCTCATCGACCAGCTGGAAGCGATGGAAGACTGAGCCGGGCGCACCGGGGGCGCTGCCCCCGGCCCC
>RFKM01000220.1 GCA_003694465.1 Alphaproteobacteria bacterium | reverse complement strand
TCATCCGCCGGGCGACGGCATTGGCAAGGGTAAGGTTGGCATTGCCCGAGATGAGCTTCGGTTCGTTGATGGCAGGCATGGTCTTCCCCGATGGTCTTGGCCCGTGACAGAATCGCGGCGATGCAGCGTTGACACCGCTTAGCACCGGGCTAGGGTCATGGCCACAACAACGGCGCGCGGGAGAACGAAAATGCCGAAAATCGACGTCTTTTTCAGCACCATTTCGCCCTATTCCTACATCGCGCTGCCCCGGCTCGAGGCGCTGACGCGCGAACGCGGCCTCGATCTGACCTGGAAGCCCCTCGACATCATGGCGCTCTTTGCCCGCACCGGGGGCACGCCGGTCGGCCAGCGCCACCCCTCGCGGCAGGCCTATCGGCTGGCCGACATCGCCCGACAGGCGCGCCTTGCCGGGCTTCCCGTCAACCCGCAGCCGAAGCATTTTCCGACCAACCCGGCGCCGAGTTCCTATGCCATCATCGCCGCGCAGGCGGCCGGCGGGGGCGACATGTTCGCCCTCGTGCGGGCGATCCTCGCCGCCTGCTGGGCCGAGGAGAAGGACATCGCCGACGAGGCGGTGATCCGGGCGGCGCTCGAGGGCGCGGGGTTCGACCCGGCCCTTGCCGACAGCGGGCTTCTGAGCGGCGCCGAAACCTATGCGCGCAACCTCGAAGAGGCGGTCGCGGCCGGCGTCTTCGGCGCGCCCTCCTTCGTGACCGAGGATGGCGCGGTGTTCTGGGGGCAGGACCGCCTCGACGATCTCGCCCTCCACCTCGACGATCTGAAATGACCCTTCAGACCGTTGCCGGCTTCCCGACGCACGTGGAGACTGCCGGCAGGGGCGTGCGCCGGGCGCTGTTCATCCACTGCACGCTGGCGCGGGCCGGGGCGTGGTCGCGGGTGCAGGCCGAATTGCTGGGCAAGCTGGCGATGACCGCCTTCGACAGGCCCGGGCATGGCCAGAGCGCCGGCTGGGCGGGCGAGGGCGGCGCGGTGGCGCTGCTCGATCTGACCGCGCGCATCGCCGCCGAGCTCGCCGGCAAGCCGACCGACATCGTCGGCCACAGTTTCGGCGCCATTGTCGGGCTGCGCCTCGCGATGACACGCCCCGATCTGGTGCGCAGCCTGACGCTGATCGAACCGCCCCTCGTCGCGGCCCTGCGCGAGACGCCGGCCCACGCCGCCCATGCCGCCTTCCGGGCCGATTTCGAGGCGGCGCTGGCCGAGGGCGACCGGATGCGCGCCGCCGCCATGTTCAACGACGCGATGAACCCCGAAACCCCATGGTCGGGCCTGCCCGAAGCCGCGCGCGAGGGGATGGCCCGGCGGATCGACCTCATCGCGGTCGAGAACCCGGTGACCATGGACGATGCCGCCGGCCTTCTGGCACCGGGCCGGCTCGAGGCGATAAAGGCGCCGGTTCTGCTCATGCAGGGCACGCTGTCGCCGCCGGTGCTGACCGAAACGATGCAGGCGCTCGCCCTGCGCCTGCCGAAGGCGCGCCGGGTTCTGGTGGGGGGCGCGGGGCACATGGCGCCGCTCACCCACCCCGTCAATGTCGCCGGCGAGATCGCGGCCTTCCTGAAGGTCTAGGACACGTCACCAGAGATCGAATGCAACGGCCCGAGGCGCAAGCCCGGGCCGCAAGGCGCCGCGGGCGGGCGAATTCTTCTCAACCCGGCACGTTCTCTTCGCCCGCCGCCTCGCCGCGCACGAGGGCGACGAAACGGTCGATCATCTCGTCGGTGACCGACCAGTCGCAGACCATCCGGGCGGTGAGCGCCTCTTCGGGGTCGTCGCCTTCGAGCTGACCTTCCCAGAGGTAATATTGCGCCCCGGCCTCATGCAGGCGGCGGTGACCGGCGCGCGGCCAGGCGGCAAAGCTCATGTTGGCCTCGGGCGGATGGGAGAAACGCACGCCGGGCAACGCCTGAAGCCCCTCGGCGAGGCGGGCATTGGCGGCATTGGCGGCGCGGGCATTTTCAAGCCAGAGCCCGTCTTCCAGATAGGCGAGCATCTGCGCCGAGAGGTAGCGGTGTTTCGAGAACAGATGCGCCCCGCGCTTGCGCCGCAGCTCGAATTCCCAGGCATGGGCCGGATCGAAGAAGATCACCGCCTCGACCCCCATCAGCCCGTTCTTGGTGCCGCCGAAGCTCAGCGCATCGACCCCGGCCTTCCATGTCATCTCGGCGGGGCTGGCGCCGGTGGCAACGAGGGCATTGGCAAGGCGCGCGCCATCGAGATGCACCTTCAGCCCGAAATCGCGCGCCACGGCCGAAAGGGCGGCAATCTCGCCGGGCGTGTAGACGGTGCCGCGTTCGGTCACGTTGGTCAGCGAGACCGGCCCGCGCTGCGGCCCATGCACGCCGCGGCTTTCCTCGGCGGCGATAGCGGCGCGCAGCACCTCGGGCGACATCTTCGCCCCGTCGCCGACAAGGGTGAGCTTGGCGCCGCCGGTGAAGAACTCCGGCGCGTTGCACTCGTCTTCGTGGATATGGGCGACCGGCGTGCAGAACACCGTCTCGAAAGGGGCGCAGAGCGTCGCCAGCGCCAGGGAATTGGCGGCGGTGCCGGTGGCGACGAGATAGACGGCGGCCTCGGGGGCCTCGAAGACCTCGCGCAGATGGCTGCGCACGGCGGTCATCAGATCGTCGGCGCCATAGGGCAAGGCATGGCCCTCGTTGGCGGCGACGAGCGCGGTCATCACCTTCGGGTGCACAGGGCCGGCATTGTCGGAAGCGAAGAACATCTCGAAATCCTCTTTTTCTGCCGGCCAGTTAGCGGCTGTCGGTCGGCAAGCGCAAGCATCTCTTCCGCCGGTGCCGGAACGGCTCACAGATCCTCGTCGATCAGGTAGTCTTCCCAGTCTTCCTCGTCGATCTCGAATTCGGGAACCGTCATGCCGCGCACCGAATGGCCTTCGTGCACGCTCTCCGGCCGGCCGGTGACCAGCGGGTGCCAGTCGGGCAGGGCCTTTCCCTCGTGGCGCAGCCGATAGGCGCAGCTTGCGGGCATGAAATAGGCGACCCGGCCGATCGTTTCGGGGGTCAGGACGATGCATTCGGGCACGAACTGCTTGCGAATCTCGTATTGCGCGCAGCGGCAGGTGGCATCGTCGAGCAGCCGGCAGGCGACGCGGGTAAAGACGACCTGCCCGGTCTCTTCGTCTTCGAGCTTGTTCAGGCAGCACTTGCCGCAGCCGTCGCAGAGCGCCTCCCATTCCTGCGGGGTGAGGCGGGCGAGCGGCAGCTCCCAGAAGCGGTGGCGCAAGTGATTCGTCATCCGCGCGACGATAGGCGAGGCGCGCGGAAAGAAAAACCGTCTGCCGGTGCCGTGCCCCACGGGGAGGACGCAAGGCGCGGCCATGCGACGGTGCCCGAACAGCGGGCGCCCGTGTTGCGTTTCAGTGCTGCGCGCGCTCGATCAGGCGTTCGAGCGAGCGGAACTCCTCGCGCTTCGACAGCCGGTCGATCAACGCGCGCGCCGCCTCATATTCCGAAGACGTCGCCGAATCGCGCACCTGTTCCATCAGGTATTCGGCAATCCTGCTGCCCTCGGCGCCGGTGTTTTCGACGGCCCGCCGGGTCCGCGCGCCGGAGAGCGAGACGACGTTCTGCTCCGCCGGGGCGGCGGGCTTGTCGCGCAGGCGGGCGAGCTGCTCTTCGGTGGCGAAGACGTCATGCTCGATCCCGGCGAAGGCGCGGATGCGGCCGATCCGCTCGGGCGTGCAGTCGAGCAGCGCCGCCATCGCCGGCACCTTGCCCATCGGAACCGTCTTGCCGACATAGCCGTGCGGGGCGCAGTCGGAGCGTTTTAGCACCCGGTCCATCACCGGGTCGATCACCGTGACGATGTCTTCGATCCCCGAATTCATCGCGAATTCCAGCGAGCCGATCATCAGCTCGCAGGTGGCGTGCGAAACCGTGTTCGGCCCGCGCCCGCGCCCGAGGCGCTGGGTATCGACACAGAAGCGGGTCGATTCCCACAGCCGGGCGCTGCGCAGGGGCGGCTCGCCGTCGAGAATGGCCGAGAACACGTCGGAGAGCATGTGCGGCCCGGTGGTCTGCAGCGCGCGCACGCAGGAAATGACATGCCCCTCCTCGTCGAGACCGACCACATAGGCCGGGTCGAGCGCGTCGAACTGATCGATCTCGCGGCCGTTTTCCACGTGGACTTCCCAGCCCAAACGGCCCGCGAAGACGCGCGCTCGGAGTTTGAACATCTCGTCAAGAACACCGGTGAACTCGTGTTTGTTCAGCGCATCGATTATTATGATCATCGCAGTCGCCTCCTGGGTGTGTGATACGAAAAGCGTATCGGCAGGCGTGTGCGCGCGCTATTGGGGGTTTCCCGTATCCTTGGCTCAGGCGGGGTAGATGAGGCCCATGCCGATGGCGCGGGCAACGGCCTGTGCCGTGGTCAGGGCGCCGAGCTTCTCGCGGGCCGAGCGCAGGTGCACCTCGACGGTGCGCCCGGAAATCGAAAGGATGTCGCCGACATCGGCCTGGGTCTTGCCGACGGCGATCCATTGCAGCACCTCGCGCTCGCGGGCCGAAAGCTGCGCCGTGTGCAGCACCCGGCCGAGCTCGCCGCTGCGCATCACCGTGTCGTGAATATGCACCGCCGCGCTCTGCAGCCCGCCGACGATCTCGCGCACGAGCCGGTCCCAATCGGCGGCATCGGGGCCGCCGTTGACGCTCAGCATCCCGACATCGCCATGGGGCCCGCGCACCGGGATCGTCAGGCCGTTCGTGGTGATGCCGAAGTCGGCGGCATCGCGAAACACCCGGTCGAACAGCGTGTCGCGCGGCAGGCGCGTCCAGTTGACCGGCGCGATCGAGCGGCTGGCGCGCAGAAGCGTCGGGTCGATGCGCGCGAGGTCATTGTCGGCGTAATGCGCCTTCCACTCTTCCGAATAGGTGACGAAACCGTGGATCGAACGGTCGAACGGGTTCATCCCGGCATAGGCCGCGTGTTCGACCCCGAAGGTCTCGCAGACCTGGCGCAGAAAATCGACGAAGGGCCGGTCTTCGTGGGGCTGGTCGCTGAGGTCGATCAGT
>RFKM01000219.1 GCA_003694465.1 Alphaproteobacteria bacterium | reverse complement strand
CCTCGAGGGCGTTCTGCGCAACAATGATGTGGTCACGTCACTGGGCGGCGGCCGTTTCGGTATCGCGCTCGCCAAGACACCGCGGATGACCATCGAAACCATGACACAGCTGGCCGCCCGCCTGCAGGACGCGATCGCCGCCCCCATTCGGCTTGGCGGCATGCGGGTCCTTGTCACCGCGTGCATCGGTTTCGCGTTGCCATCACGGGTTTCCGAGAATACCGCGGAAGGCATGATCGCTGCGGCCGAAAGCGCGCTCATCGAAGCTCAGCACGCCGGCCCCGGGTCGATCCGGGCCTATTCGCAAGGCATGCGCCGGCGCGCAGGCGCTCCCGCCAAGCTGACACGCGAAGTTGTCCAGGCGCTCGAGAGCGACCAGATTCGCCCGTGGTTTCAGCCGCAGATCTCGACCGAGACTGGTGAGATTTCGGGTTTCGAGGCGCTGGCGCGATGGTCACATCCCGAAAAGGGCCTGATTGCGCCCGGCGCGTTCCTGCCGGCGATCGAAAGCGCCGGCAAACATGGGCGCCTTGGCGAGGTGATGCTGTTCCATGCCCTTTCGGCACTGCGCGAGTGGGAACGGTCGGGTTTCGTCATTCCGTCGGTGTCGGTCAACGTTTCGCCTGAAGAGTTGCGCGACCCGGGGCTTGTCGACCGGATCAGATGGGAACTCGACCGGTTCGACCTTTCGCCCGAGCGACTCACCATCGAGATTCTCGAGAGCGTCGTCGCACAGTCTGATGATGACTACACGACCAAGAACATCTCCGCGCTCTCGCACCTCGGCTGCAAGATCGACCTCGACGACTTTGGCACCGGCCATGCCTCGATCGCCAATATCCGCAGATTCGATGTCCATCGCCTGAAGATAGACCGGTCTTTCATCACCCACGTCGACACCGATCGAGAACAACAAAACCTCGTTTCGGCGATACTATCGATGGCCGAGCGTCTGAACCTCGAAACCCTTGGGGAAGGCGTCGAAAGCCACGGCGAACACGCCATGCTGGCACAACTTGGGTGCGACCATGTCCAAGGCTATCTGATTGCCCGCCCAATGCCGTTTGCCGAGGCAACCCGCTGGATTTCCGCTCGGCGAGAAAAGCAGGTATTGCTGCCACCGATCATCAATCGCCACGGGTGATCGGGCACCCGTGGCACGCGCGCCCCCGCGAGCGCGCGTGTCGACAGACCTCGCTGGCCTCGCGTTCCGTGGCAGGATCAACGGAGGCAACAAAAACCGTTTCGTCCATGCCACCGATCCCAAGTATGCCTACGCCCCTTGGAAAGGGCGCACACCAAAACCGCTTGACCTTTTCGGCCCTCCCCTGTTGAACCACGGTGACCCGAAAAAGGCGGTGCGGACATGCAAAATCAAACATCCAACACCATTCTGGCACTCGTTCTGAGTTTCCTCGTCATCACGGTTTGGACCCTGCTCTTCCCGCCAACGGTACCCGAAACCGAAACCGCCGTGCCCACGGCAACGACCGAAACGGCTAGCCCCGCTTCGCCTGCAACGAAAGCACCCGATACCTCAACGACTGCAGTCCCCTTGACGGATCGGTCGACAGCGCTTGCCGAAAGCCCGCGCATCACGGTCGACACGCCCGACCTTGCCGGCTCTATCGCGCTTCTCGGTGGCCGGATCGACGACCTGCACCTCAAGAACTATCACGAAGAGGTTGACCCCACTTCGCCGACGGTGACTCTCCTCACCCCGGCCGGAACCGACCACGCCTATTACGCACTTTATGGATGGGCCCCCGGCGGAGATCTTGACCTTGGAGATGTCCCGGGCGCGACAACGCTCTGGACAGTCGAAAGCGGTGACCGCCTCACGCCTGAATCCCCCGTGACGCTGGTCTGGACCAGCCCGAAAGGCCTGAAATTCCGGCGGACGATTTCGGTCGACGAAAAATACATGTTCACGGTCAGCCAGACGGTGGAAAACGCAACCGACACCGTTCAGCGCCTCGCCCCTTACGGGCTGATCGCACGCCACGGCATGCCGGTCGATCTGGCCGGCTTCTATATCCTGCACGAGGGCGTCATTCGTCAGACCGACAAGGAACTGAGCGAAATCAAATACAAGGACGCAAAGGACTTGCCGGTTGTCACATCGGAAGGGGCCCATGCCGAACTGGCCGAGGTTGCCGCGAACGGCTGGATCGGCTTCACCGATCATTACTGGATGACGACGCTTGCGCCGGAAAGCGGGCAGCCCTTCACCTCTGTCGTGAAATATGCCGAAACCCCCGACATCTACCAGACCGAGGTTCGCCTGCCGAAGGTGGAGCTCGCGCCGGGCGAAACGGCGACCCGCACGACGCGTCTTTTCGCCGGCGCCAAGGAATGGGCGACGATCCGCGATTACGAAAAAAACCTCGGCATCTACCGCTTCGTCGACTCGATCGACTGGGGCATGTTCTTCTTCATCACCAAGCCGATGTTCTGGCTGCTGCACAACCTGCATGTTCTCATCGGCAACATGGGCTGGGCCATCATCGCCCTCACCGTGGTTCTCAAGGTCATCCTTTTCCCGCTGGCCTATCGGTCCTACGTCTCGATGGCACGCATGCGCGAATTGCAGCCCGAGATGGAAAAGATCAAGGAGCGCGCGGGCGGCGACCGGCAGAAGCAGCAGGTCGAGATCATGGAGCTCTACAAGCGCGAAAAGGTCAACCCGGCCTCCGGCTGCCTTCCGATCCTTCTGCAGATCCCGATCTGGTTCTCGCTCTACAAGGTCATCTTCGTGACGCTCGAATTGCGCCACGCCCCTTGGATCGGCTGGATCCGCGATCTCTCGGCCCCCGACCCGTCATCGGTCCTGAACCTGTTCGGCCTGCTGCCCTATGCCGCCCCGGGGCCCGACAGCTGGTTCCACTTCTTCTCGCTGGGCCTTCTGCCTATCCTTCTCGGCATCTCCATGTGGCTGCAGCAAAAGCTCAACCCGGCCCCGACCGATGCGACCCAGGCAACGATCATGGCGTGGATGCCTTGGGTCTTCATGTTCATGCTGGGGCGTTTCGCCAGCGGCCTCGTGCTTTACTGGATCTCGAACAACGTGCTGACCTTCATCCAGCAATACACGATCATGTGGCGCCACGGGCACCGCCCGGACATTTTCGGCAACATCTTCCGCTCATCCCGAAGCAAACCTGACAAGGGCGGCAAATGAAGGGATTTCTTTCAGAAATCTGGCGCCACCCGATCAAGTCCTGCGGCCGGGAAAGCCTCACCCATGTGCTGCTGTCCGAAAACCGGACCTTGCCCTGGGACAGACGCTGGGCCATCGCCCACGAGGCCAGCACCTATGACGAAGCCGAGCCCGGCTGGGTACCCTGCACCCATTTCGCCCGGGCTGCCAAAGCCCCGTCGATGCAGGCCATCACCGCGCGCTGCAACCTCGCTTACGGGACCGTCACCCTTTCGCACCCGGCCCTGCAAGAGATCACCATCGACCCGGACGACCCCGCCGATGCGGGAACGCTGATCCAGTGGATCATGCCGATCAGCCCGGGAAACCGCGCCCTGCCCGCGCGGGTGGTGCGCAACGGGCTTCGCGGCATGACCGACACCGACTACCCGTCGATCTCGCTGATCAACCTCGCCTCGCATGCCGAAGTCGAGGCGCAGCTCGGCCGGCAGATTTCGCCCTTGCGCTGGCGGGCCAATCTCATCCTCGACAACCTGCCTGCCTGGACCGAACGCAGCTGGATCGGCCAACGCATCCGCATCGGCAAGGCCGAACTGAAAGTGCGCGAAAACATCGTCCGCTGCCTCGCGACATCGACATCGGTGCAGAGCGGCGAGCGCGACACCGACACGCTTGGCGCCCTCGAGGCGGGCTGGGGGCACCGCGAATTCGGGGTCTATGCGGTCGTGACCCGCTCGGGCGACATTCGCCAGGGCGACACCGTCGAGGTGATCGGATGAGCATCGCCTTCCCGCTCGCCGAACCTCCCGGCCCGGCGGAACTGGAAGCCGGACGCAAACTCTTCGCCGCCCCGACCGAATTTCTCAAGGGCGTGGTGGCGATCGACGGCCTGCCGCCGGGCGACCGGGTCGAAGTCTGTTTCGCCGGCCGCTCGAATGTCGGAAAGTCCAGCCTGATCAATGCCTTGACAGGCCGCAAGGGGCTTGCGCGCGCGTCAAACACCCCCGGCCGCACGCAGGAAATCAACTTCTTTGAAACCACCGGCGGCCCCTATCTGGTCGACCTGCCGGGCTACGGATTCGCCAATGCGCCGGTGAAGGTGGTCGAGAAATGGCAGCGCCTGCTCAAGGCCTACCTCGCCGGGCGCGCCTCGTTGCGCCGGGCCTTCGTGCTCATCGACTGCCGCCACGGCATCAAGGCCACCGACGAGGAAATCCTCTCCCTGCTCGACCGCTCGGCCGTCACCTTCCAGATCGTGCTCACCAAGGCCGACAAGGTCAAACAGGCCGAGCGCGAGAAGGTTCTCGCCCAAGTGCGCAAGGCGCTTTCCCGTCATCCGGCCGCCTACCCCGAACTCGTCGTCACGTCATCGGAAAAGGGGTGGGGAATCGAAACCCTCCGGGCGATCATCGCCGGCATCGAATAGGCCGCCCGGCTCAGACGTGCTGCGCCCCGTTCACCTCGATTTCGGCCCCCGAAATGTAGGATGCCGCCGGCGAGCACAGGAAAAAGACGACATCGGCCACCTCTTCGGGCTGGCCGAGCCGCCGCAGGGGCAGCTTTTCGACGATCTTTTCCGTCCCCGGCGAGAGGATCGAGGTTTCAACCTCGCCCGGCGCGATGGCATTGACGCGCACCCCCAGCGGCCCGAAGTCATGGGCCATTTCCCGGGTCAGCGCGGCAAGGGCCGCCTTCGAGGTGGCATAGGCGGCGCCGGCAAAGGGGTGCACCCGCGACCCGGCAATCGACGTGACGTTGACAACCGACCCTCCGGCCGCGGCCAGTTCCTCTTTCAGTCCACGCGCAAGTATGACCGAGGCGAAAAAGTTGACGTGAAACACATGCCCCCAGGTCTTGAGATCGGTGTTGATCGTGTCGAGCCGCTCGCCGCCCGGGCCCTTGGGCGAGATCCCGGCATTGTTCACCAGCGCATCGAGCCTGCCGTCGAGCTTTTCCCGGATCGTCTCGATGGCCGCGATCGTCTGGTTGGGGTCGGCAAGGTCAACCACCACGTGGTTTTCGGCCCCACCGGGCCAGGGGCAATCGGCCGGGAAGGGCGCGCGCGAGCAGGTGATCACGCGCCATCCCTCGCGGTTGAACTTGCGCACGGTGGCATGGCCGATGCCGCGGCTGGCGCCGGTCAGGACCAAGGTCTTTTGCCGCTGCGACATTCTCAACCTCCCGCGCGCAGTCTAGCCCTTGCAATGGCTGGAGCAATCCCCCTTGGCAGGTCAGGGCGCGCGCGCTAGACCCAAGGCGAAACGCCCCGGGGACGACCATGAGAAAGCAGACCATGCACCGCGATTGGATCGCCACTGCGCGCACGCTGAACGAGGCGCTGCCCTATCTGCAACGCTATGAAGGGGCGACGGTCGTCATCAAGTTCGGCGGCAACGCGATGGGCGACGACGACGCGATGAATTCCTTTGCCCGCGACATCGTGCTGATGCGCCAGGTCGGGGTGAACCCGGTGGTCGTGCATGGCGGCGGGCCGATGATCAACGACATGCTCGCCCGGCTCGGGGTGAAGTCGGGCTTCGTGAACGGCAAGCGGGTAACGGATGCCGCCACGATGGAAGTGGTCGAGATGGTGCTGGCCGGGCGCGTCAACAAGCGGATCGTGCAGGCGATCAACGATGCCGGCGGGCGGGCCGTGGGCCTGACCGGCAAGGATGCGAAGCTGATGGTCTGCGAGAGGACCAACCCCGATCTCGGCTTCGTCGGAACGCCGGTGGAGATGGACCCGACGGTGCTGCGCAAGCTGGCCGAGGCCGAGATCATTCCAGTCATCGCCCCGATCGGCATGGGGCGCGGGGGCGAGACCTTCAACGTCAACGGCGACACCGCCGCCGGTGCCATTGCCGCCGCCCTCAAGGCCGACCGGCTTTTGCTGCTGACCGACGTCGAGGGCGTGAAAGACGCCTCCGGCGCCGTTCTGACCGAATTGACCTCGCAGCAGATCATCGACCTGACCGCGCAGGGCGTGATCGCGGGCGGCATGATCCCCAAGACCGAAACCGCCCTTCATGCCATCGACGGCGGCGTGCGCGCGGTGGTGATCCTTGACGGACGGGCGCGCAATGCCTGCCTGCTCGAGCTCTTCACCGACCATGGCGCCGGCTCGATCATCCGCAAGGGCTGAGGCGATGGCGCGCCGGGCGGAAGAGGCCGCGCGGCTGCATCTCGAGCTCGTCGGCGCGGCACCCGACGGCGACGGCACGGTGCTTCTGCTCGCCCCGAAAGAACCCGGCTTCTGGCCCGCCTTCACCCGGTCGGCCGAATATCGCGACGGCGCGCCCGACCCGCTAGACCGCTGGTCAAAACGGGTGATCGGCGGCCTTGCCCGCGCCTGGGGCGGGGAAGCGCTGTTCCCGTCCGACGGCCCGCCCTACCCGCCGTTCATCTCCTGGGCGCTGGCCAGCGGACGGGCCTGGGCCTCGCCAGTGGGGCTTCTCGTGCACGAACGAATGGGGCTCTGGCTCTCGCTGCGGGGGGCGGTGCGCCTTGCCGAACCCGCCCCGCCAACACCCCGCCTGCAAAGCCCCTGCGCGCATTGCGAGGGCCAACCCTGCCGAAGCGCCTGCCCCGTCGGGGCGCTGGGGCCGGATGCCTATGATACCGCCGCCTGCCACGCGAATCTGGATTCACTCGACAGCGCAGAATGCCTCTCGCGCGGCTGCGCCGCGCGCCGCGCCTGCCCGCTCAGTCAGGCCTACGGACGGCAGGACGCCCAGTCCGCCTTCCACATGAGGGCCTTTCACCCGCGATGACCCGCCGGCTGATCCTGATCCGCCATGCCAAGTCCGACTGGTCGGCGCCGGTCGCCGGCGACCATGCCCGCCCGCTCAACGCCCGCGGACGCCGTGCTGCCGATCGCATCGGCAACTGGCTGGCGGCCCAGCGGTTCCAGCCCGACGTAGCCCTCGTCTCAAGCGCCCGGCGAACCCGCGAAACCTGGGAACGCATCGCCGCCGCCGCTGGATTCACCGTGCCGGTCGCACTGCACGATGCCCTCTACCATGCCAGCCCCGAGGAGATGCGGCTTGTGCTGGAGACGGCGCAAGCGCCTGTCGTGGCGATGGTCGGCCACAACCCCGGCTGCGCCGGCTTCGCCCGCCGCCTGCTGGCGGAACCGCCCGACGAGGCCCGCTTCGCGCGGTTCCCGACGGCCACGACCGCAGTGATCGATTTCGACATCCCCGAATGGCGGGATATTCGCTGGCATTCGGGCCAGCTCGTGGCGCTGGCCTTCCCGCGCGATCTTTCCTGACATGCAAAGGGGCGCGCCGTAGCACGCCCCCTCTTGGTTCCGGTTGCCGATCAGAGGATCTGGCTGAGGAAGAGCTTGGTGCGCTCCGACTTCGGGTTGTTGAAGAACTCCGTCGGCTCGTTCTGCTCGACGATCTGCCCGGCGTCCATGAAGATCACCCGGTTGGCCACCTGCTGGGCAAAGCCCATCTCGTGGGTGACCACGAGCATGGTCATGCCCTCTTCGGCCAGTTCGATCATCGTGTCGAGCACCTCCTTGATCATCTCCGGATCGAGCGCCGAGGTGGGTTCGTCAAAGAGCATGATCCGCGGCATCATGCACAGCGAGCGGGCAATCGCCACGCGCTGCTGCTGACCGCCCGAAAGCTGGCCGGGGTATTTGTGGGCCTGCTCGGGAATCTTCACCTTCTCGAGGAAGTGCATTGCCGTTTCCTCCGCCTGTTTGCGGGGGATCTTGCGCACCCAGATCGGCGCCAGCGTGCAGTTCTCGAGAATGGTGAGATGCGGGAACAGGTTGAAGTGCTGGAACACCATCCCCACTTCCGAGCGCACCTTGTCGATGTTCTTCAGGTCCGACGAAAGCTCGATGCCGTCAACGATGATCTGCCCCGACTGGTGCTCTTCCAGCCGGTTGATGCAGCGGATCAGGGTCGACTTGCCCGAACCCGAGGGGCCGGCGATGACGATGCGCTCGCCCTCGTAAACGGTCAGGTCGATATCGCGCAGAACGTGGAACTGGCCGTACCACTTGTTCATCTTGCGGATTTCGATGGCCACCTTGTCGGAGACCTTCATCTGCGAACGGTTGACCTTGCGGTCGGTTTCAAGCGTGGACATTTCCAGTCTCCTTAGCGGTGGTCCGTACGAAGACGGCGCTCGAGATACATCGAGTAGCGCGACATCGAGAAGGTGAAGATGAAGAACATCAGCGCGATGAAGCCGTAAAGCTCCCAGACGATGCCGTTCCAGTTCGCGTCGGCTCGGATCGCGTTGGAAAGGCCGATCGGGTCCATCAGGCCGATGATCGACACCAGCGTCGTATCCTTGAACAGGCCGATGAAGGTGCTGACGATGCCGGGAATCGAGATCTTCAGCGCCTGCGGCATGATCACCAGCCGCTGGGCCTTCCAATAGTCGAGCCCGAGCGCGTCGGCCGCCTCGTACTGGCCCTTGGGCAGGGCCGCGAGGCCGCCCCGGATCACCTCGGCCATGTAGGCGGCCGAGAAGATCGTCGCCATGATGATGACGCGCAGGATGATGTCGAAGTTGGTGCCCGGCGGCATGAAGATGTTTAGCAGCACCGAGGCCACGAACAGCAGCGTGATCAGCGGCACCCCGCGGATGAACTCGATGAAGATCACCGAGAGATACTTCACGATCAGCAGGTCAGACTGCCGGCCCAGCGCCAGAACGATGCCCAAGGGCAGGGAAACCGCGATGGCGACAACGCCGATGGTGATCGAAAGCATCAGGCCGCCGAAGAGGCGCGACTTCACCGGCTCGAGCCCGATCGGGAAGATCCCGTGCATCATGTCGGCAAAGGGGCCCGACAGCAGAAGCCACCACAGGATCGTGGCGACAACCGCCACGATCAGCGCCGCCAGCGTGCCGGTCATGGGGCTCAGAAGCCGGAAGGCCAGCCCCCCAATGACGATGCCAAGCGCGACCGCGACGGGCGTCCAGACCGTTCCGCCCCAAAGCAGCCACGGCATGAGGAAAATGTAAAGCGCCGTGAACCACAGCGGGTTGGGCAACCGTCCGGCGCCTTGCTTGATCTGCTCTTCCCGCTCCTCGCCCGTGGGAACGCGCACGAGAAGGACGCCGATCCACAGCGCCGCGGCGGCCAGAACCACCCGCGCCGCGATGATCAGCCCCGAGCTTTCGACCGCGAAGGTAAAGGCGAGCAGGACCAGCGCCAGCAGCAGCCAGTTCATCCGCCGGCTGATCATCGAGAACAGCACCGGGATCAGGGCGATGAACAGCAGGAAGAAGGCCAGCGTCGGGCGGATGCGCAGCTCTTCGGGGTAGAAGCCGTAGAGCATCTGCGGCCAGCGCTCGCGGATCACCCCCCAGCAGGCGCCGCCCCAGCCGGCTTCGCTGATGGTGGTCCGGCACTGGTCGAGCGAGCCGTCGCTCCACGTCGGCGAGATGCCCCAGACGAAGAGATGGTCGAGCACCCAGAA
The DNA here is from genome assembly GCA_003694465.1 of Alphaproteobacteria bacterium. Taxonomy (GTDB): domain Bacteria; phylum Pseudomonadota; class Alphaproteobacteria; order Rhodobacterales; family Rhodobacteraceae; genus RFKM01. The sequence goes on along the minus strand of RFKM01000219.1, from coordinate 2,628 downwards.
CACGAAGAGCAGCGAAACGATGGTCAGGGCCGAATTGAGCCAGCCGTCGAAGAGGTTCTTGCGCAGCCAGCCGATGACCCCGGTCGTCGAGGGCGGCGGGGCCCGCTCCGGCAGCATTTCGGTGCGCACGAAGGAGAGATCGGTCATGTCAGCGCTCCTTCAGTTTCACGGATTCGTTGTAGACGTTCATCACCGCCGAGATCGAAAGCGAGATCGCCAGGTAGATGAGCATCCCGATCAGGATGGTTTCCAGCTCGCGCCCGGTCTGGTTGAGGGTGATGCCCATCAACGTGCCGGTGATGTCCATGTATCCCACGGCGATGGCGAGCGAGGAGTTCTTGGTCAGGTTCAGGAATTGCGAGATCAGCGGCGGAATGATGATCCGCAGCGCCTGCGGGAGAATCACAAGGCTCATGATCAGGCGTGGGCGCAGGCCCAGCGCCGCCGCTGCCTCGGTTTGCCCCTTCGAAATCGCCAGAATGCCCGCTCGGACGATTTCGGCGATGAAGGCGGCGGTATAGACCGAAAGCGCCAGCCAGAGCGCGATCAGCGAGTTGCGCATGTGGATGCCGCCGCGGAAGTTGAACCCCTTGAGTTCGGGATAGCCGAGGTAGAAACCGAGCACCCACAGGATCGCCACCGTCGGCAAAACGAGCACCGCAAGGCGCCAGTGCCATGTTCTCGGCCGGTCGCCCGTCGCGGCCTGGATACGGTCGGCCCGCCGGCCGATCAGCCGGGCAACGAGGATGCTCGAGATGAGCACCGCCAGAATGGCGACGAGATCGAGGCTCACATCGAACCGCAGCGGCGAATTCCCGAAGAGGTGAATGTTGCCGAGGCTGCGCGAGAACAGCGGTTCCGGCACATAGAAGCCCCGGTTGGTCAGCGCCACCGAATCACCGAGCAGCATGTGGGCCGCCGGGTTTTCGCCCCGAAACTCCCTTGGCGCCGGCAGGGTCTCGATGAGAATCGCCATCGTGAAGATGATCCAGAGCAGCACCGGAATGTTGCGGAACGTCTCGACGTAGACGGTCATCAGCCGGGCCACGAGCCAGTTGTTCGACAGGCGCAAGACCCCGACGAACACCCCGATCACCGTCGCGGTGACGCAGCCCATCCCGGCCACCAGCAGGGTGTTGAGAAACCCCACGAAGGCCGCGCGCAGGTGCGTGTCCTGGTTGTTGTAGTCGATCAGGCGCTGGTTGATGTCATAGCCGGCGCTCTCGAACAGGAACGAAAAGCTCGGCTCCTTGCCGAGGTCGGCGAGGTTCTGGGCCGTGTTGGAAATCAACCAGCCAACCAGTGTCAGAACGCCAATCAGCGCAACGATCTGGATTGTCGTCGAGCGATACCGGCTGTCGTAGATGAGCATCGACAGACGGAACGACTCCTTCGGGGGGTCGGTCAGTATCGTCATGGAATTTTCCCTGTCGGCCACGAATTCCCGGCGCTCGGCCGGCCGTCGGCTCTTGTCTTTTCGCTGGATACGGAAAGGGCGCGGACAGGCCGCGCCCTCCCCAGATCGGTATTACCGGAACGGCGGCGAGTAGAGAAGACCACCGTCTTTCCACTGCGCGTTCAGGCCGCGGCCGAGGCCGACCGGCGTGTCTTCGCCGATGTTCTTGGCAAAGAGTTCGCCGTAGTTGCCGCCCGCCTTGATGGCGCGCACGGCCCACTCCTTGTCGAGGCCAAGCATCTCGCCAAGGTTGCCCTCGGTGCCGAGAATCCGGTTGATTTCCGGGTTGTCGGTGCCCTTGGCCAGCTCGTCGATGTTGGCCGAGGTGATGCCCAGCTCTTCAGCCGAGATCAGGGCGTTGAGCGTCCAGCGCACGAGGTCGCCCCACTCCTGGTCGCCATGGCGAACCAGCGGGCCGAGCGGCTCTTTCGAGATCACTTCCGGAAGGATGACGTAGTCGTCCCGGTTCTCGAAGGTCGCGCGGGTGGCGGCGAGGCCCGAACGGTCGGTCGTGTAGACGTCGCAGGCGCCGGCAAGGAACTGCTGCTGCGCTTCGGCGTTGGTCTCGATCGGAACCGGCTCGTAGCTCATGTTGTTGGCACGGAAGAAGTCGGCCAGGTTGAGCTCGGTGGTGGTGCCGGTCTGGATGCAGACCGTGGCGCCATCAAGCTCTTTCGCCGACGAAACGCCGAGAGACTTGGGCACCATGAAGCCCTGACCGTCATAGTAGTTCACGCCGACGAATTCGAACTTGAGGTCGACATCGCGCGAGAAGGTCCAGGTGGTGTTGCGGGCGAGCATGTCGACTTCGCCCGAAGCCAGCGCGGTGAAGCGGGTCTTGCCGGTGGTCGGCACGAACTCGATCGCTTCCGGATCGCCCAGAACCGCAGCGGCGACGGCGCGGCAGACGCCGACGTCGAAGCCATCCCAATGACCGTTGGCATCCGGCGCAGCAAAGCCGACAAGGCCGGTGGTCACGCCACACTTGAGCTTGCCGCGAGCTTTCACGTCGTCCAGCGTCGCCGCCGACGCCGAGCCGGCCGCGAAGGCCGCCACGGTCAGGGCGCCGAGAAGTACGGTTTTTTTCATGTTTACCTCTTCCTGTAAGGTGGCCCGGCCGGGGCCGGGCTTTTGTGCGAGGCCAGGGCCCCGCGGTGAGTTCTTGAGAGATT
>RFKM01000218.1 GCA_003694465.1 Alphaproteobacteria bacterium | reverse complement strand
GCGTCGAGGTGACGAGAAAGCTCGAGCCCCAGATGAGGCCGAGGGCGATGAGCATGAGCCAGCCGGTGGCGGAGATGGAGCGTTGGGTCATGGCGCCTCTGTCGCCCCGCGCGCCGGCCGGCGCAATCCGTTTCCTGCGCATTGGGGCTTGGGGCGTGGGGATCGCGGAACGAAAAGGGGCGCCCCGCGAGGCGCCCCCGTGACTGCCGGCCGGTCCGGCTCAGAAGTGGATTCCGACCTTGAACAGCCCGCCGAGCCCGTAGTTGCCGGTGAAGCTCGAGCCGGTCACCGTGGTGGCATCGCCGAGGCGGGTATAATTGACGCCGCCGGTGACGGTGACATTGTCGGTCACGTCAAGCACGCCGGCGAGGCTGAGGCCGATCTTGCCGTCGGTCGGCGACAGGTTCGAGGCCAGCAGGCCGTTCGACGGCTCATAGGTCACCTGCGCGACGGCCGAGAAATTGTCGGTGAACTTGTGCCCGACGCCGGCCATGTAGGTAAAGCTGTCGCGGGCATGGGTGATCGAGCCGAGGGCGGTCTGGGTGTTGAGCGTGCTCGCCGTCCAGTCGACCCAGCGCACCGAGGCCATGACCAGCGTGCCCTTGGCGATGCCGGTCTGGAAGTCGAAATTGATCGACTGCGGCATCTTGTAGGCGCCGGTGGCGGTGGCAAGGGTCTGCAGACCGCCGGTCGGGTCGACGATGGTGTTGTTGTGGCTGGTCGCCGAGTTGTAGGTGATCGCCGCGCGCAGGGCGATATCCGGAATCTCGTAAGAGGCGCCCGCGGAGAAGCCCACCCCGCTGCTCGAGTTGTAGGTGATCGGGAAGAGGCCGCCGGTGAAGTCGACCGTGCCCGACATGTTCACCATCCGCACGCCGGCATGCACGGCGATGTTGTCGGTGATCCTGTAGCGCCCGAGCACGCTCGTCTGGGTGCCGCTGAGCGAGGCGGTGAAGGGCGGGATCGGGTAGAGCGGATCGGCATTGGTGTAATCCACCGCGGCGCCATAGGCCTCTTCGAACTGGACCATCGCCGAAAGGCGGTCGGTGATGTCCATCTTCACCGACATGTTGGGCATGAAGAAGCTCGAAGCCATGTTGCCCGAGCTCAGACCGGCGATCGAGCCGGTGACATGGGGCTGGGCGAAGGTCATGCCGACCTCGGCGTAGTTGCCGCTCTGGAACAGGGCCGAGATGCCCATGCCCGAACGATCGAGCCCGCCAGCCAGCGCCGGGCTTGCGACCCCGGCCACGACCAGCACCGCGAGTGCCGTCTTTTTCATTGCGATTTCCTCCCTTGTCCCTCCCGGGTGTGCAGACAGGATTTTCGGGAGGTGCGAAACCGTCAATCCTGCCCATGGGTCAAGGGTCTGCTCCCGAGCGGGGTTTTGCGCCCGCTGTGACGAAATCGCAACAAATTGCCGGCCCCCAAGGCAGACTCCGAACCCGCCCCGAACCACACGAATCTAGATTCCTGGATTCGTTGTTGTCGGCCGGGCCATGGCAGATCGAGCACATGCCGGCCCTGATCGACGCCCCTCTTGCGCAGCGAAGGCAGAGGCGGCGATCAGCCGGGGGACTCGGTCGCTGATCTTGCCCCAGGGGCTGGCGGCGGCGCGGGCCTGGTGGACGTCGAAGGCGGCGCGGCTGGCAAAGCGCTCCGAGACGGTAAAGCGCCCCGGCCGGCGCGGGTCTTCGCGCACCGAGAAGGCAAGGCATCCCGGTTCGGCCCGGGTGAGACGGACATGCTCGGCCAGCGCCGCGCGCACCGGGGGAAGGCGCTCCGGCGGGACGTCGACATGGCCCTCGAGACGAACCTCTCCCATCAGCGCCACACCGCGCGATCGGGCAGGTCGACATGGGCCGCGATCGCCTCGGCGTGGCGTGTTTGGCCCGGCCCCGCCGTGGACGCGCCGGCGAAGGCGCTCACCGTCGCGATCAGCAGGACGATCGGAAGCACCGCGCCGCCTCCGGCCAGAACCGGCAGCCGCTGCCACGGGCGTTTCTCCGTATGGCACCTGCCGCAACCGGCGTCCGCAAGGCGCATCCGGTGCCCGCAGACATCGCATCGAAACACCCGGATCGCCATTCTTCTCCCCCGCGCTTGCCACAGGTCACCCAACGTCAAGCATGGCGGCAAGGGCGCGTTCCGGCGAGGCCCGCTCCGGCATGGCCCGACGCTGTGCCCCCCGGGGCACGGCTATTCCCGTGCCGGGTGTCATGGCGAAAGTGGATGCAACCCAAGGCAGGCGACTTGCGGCCTATTCCCACTCGATCGTGCCCGGCGGCTTCGAGGTGATGTCGTAGGTCACCCGGTTGATCCCCGGCACTTCGTTGATGATCCGGGTGGCGGTTTCCCCGAGGAACGCGTGGCTGAAGGGGTAATAATCGGCGGTCATCCCGTCGACCGATGTCACCGCCCGCAGCGCGCAGGCATAATCGTAGGTGCGCCCGTCGCCCATCACCCCGACGGTGCGCACCGGCAGGATCGCCACGAAGGCCTGCCAGATCTCGTCGTAAAGCCCGTGCTTGCGGATCTGGTCGATGAAGACGGCATCGGCCTTGCGCAGGATCTCGAGCTTTTGCCGCGTGATCTCGCCGGGGCAGCGGATGGCAAGGCCCGGGCCGGGGAAGGGGTGGCGGCCGATGAAGCTCGCCGGCAGGCCCAGCTCGTGACCGAGGGCGCGCACCTCGTCCTTGAAGAGCTCGCGCAGCGGCTCGACGAGCTTCAGCCCCATCTTCTCGGGCAGGCCGCCGACATTGTGATGGCTCTTGATGGTCACGCTCGGCCCGCCCGAAAAGCTCACGCTCTCGATCACGTCCGGGTAAAGCGTGCCCTGGGCGAGGAACTCGGCCCCCTCGATCTGGCTGGCGTATTTCTGGAATACGTCGATGAACAGCCGGCCGATGGTCTTGCGCTTCTGTTCCGGGTCGCTCACCCCCTCGAGGGCCGACAGGAAAAGCTCGGACTCGTCGGCATGGATCAGCCGGATGTTGTAATGGTCGCGGAACATGGCGACCACTTCCTCGGCCTCGTTCTGGCGCAAAAGGCCGTGGTCGACGAAAACGCAGGTGAGCTGGTCGCCGATCGCCTCGTGCAGGAGCACCGCCGTCACCGAAGAGTCGACCCCGCCGGACAGCCCGCAGATCACATGGCCCGTTCCCACCTGCGCCCGGATCCTGGCGATCGCCTCCTCGCGGTAGGCGCCCATCGTCCAGTCGCCCTTGAAGCCGGCGATGCGCACGAAATTCTCGAGCAGCGTCGCCCCGTTCGGCGTGTGATGCACCTCGGGGTGGAACTGCACGGCAAAGAAGCGCCGCTCCAGATCGGCGGTGATGGCAAAGGGGGCGTTGGGCGAGGTGCCATAGACCTCGAAGCCCGGCGCGAGGCGGCTGACATGATCGCCATGGCTCATCCAGACCTGCTCGCGCCCGTCTTCGAACCAGCCGTCGAGCAGGTCCAGCGGCCCGCCCTGCGGCGTGACATAGGCGCGGCCGAATTCGGCGGTTCCGTGGCCGCTTTCGACCCGCCCGCCAAGCATCTGCATCATCACCTGCTGGCCATAGCAGATCCCCAGCACCGGCACGCCCAGCGAGAACACCGCCT
>RFKM01000217.1 GCA_003694465.1 Alphaproteobacteria bacterium | reverse complement strand
TTCGCGCACCTTGTAGTTGATCTTCTCGTTGCGGATGTCGGCTTCGGCCCGGACCCCGGCCTTCTTCAGCACCGCCACCACCTCGTGCACATAGGCGTCGGCGTCGGAGACGATCGAGGCCACCACCACCTGCCGCGGCGCCAGCCAGAAGGGCAGTCGGCCGGCGTGTTCCTCGATCAGGATACCAATGAAACGCTCGAAGCTGCCCAGCGTTGCGCGGTGCAGCATCACCGGGCGGTGCTTGGCGCCGTCCTCGCCGATGTAATTGGCGTCGAGCCGTTCGGGCAAAACGAAATCGACCTGCAGCGTGCCGCACTGCCAGTCGCGCCCGATGGCGTCGGTCAGCACGAATTCCAGCTTCGGGCCGTAGAAGGCACCCTCGCCGGGGTTGAGCTCGTAATCGTAGCCGGCGGCCTTGGTGGCCTCGGCCAGCGCCTTTTCGGCCTTGTCCCAGACCTCATCGGAACCGGCGCGTTTTTCGGGCCGGTCCGAGAACTTGACCTTGAAGGTCTCGAAGCCGAGGTCCTTGTAAATGCGGGCGAGGAAGTCGATGAAGCGCTTGGTTTCGCTCTCGATCTGGTCCTCGGTGCAGAAGATGTGGGCGTCGTCCTGGGTGAAGCCGCGCACCCGCATGATGCCGTGCAGCGCGCCGGAGGGCTCGTAACGGTTGCACGAGCCGAATTCGGCGATTCGCAGCGGCAGGTCGCGGTAGGATTTCAGCCCGCGGTTGAAGATCTGGACGTGCCCCGGGCAGTTCATCGGCTTGAGGGCGTTCACCGTCTTTTCGCGGGCGTGTTCCTCGTCAACCTCGACGATGAACATGTTGTCCTGGTATTTCTCCCAGTGGCCGGATTGCTCCCACAGCTTGCGGTCGATCACCTGCGGGGTGTTGACCTCGACATAGCCGCCGGCCTCCTGCTGACGGCGCATGTAATCCTGCAAGGTGGTGTAGATGCGCCAGCCGTTCGGATGCCAGAAGATCTGCCCCGGCGCCTCTTCCTGCAGGTGGAACAGGTCCATCTCGCGGCCGAGGCGGCGATGGTCGCGCCGCTCGGCCTCTTCGAGGAAGGCGAGGTATTTCTTCAGCCCGTCGCGGTTGAGGAAGCCGACCCCGTAGATCCGCTGGAGCATCGGCCGGGTCGAGTCGCCCCGCCAGTAGGCGCCGGCCACCTTCATCAGCTTGAAGGCATCGGCCGGGATCTGGCCGGTGTTCTGCAGGTGCGGGCCGCGGCACAGGTCCTGCCAGTGGCCGTGCCAGTACATGCGGATCGGCTCGCCCTCGGGGATCGCCTCGACGAGTTCGACCTTGTAGGGCTCGTTGTTGGCCTCGTAGTAGCGGATGGCGCGCTCACGGTCCCAGACCTCGGTGGTCACCGGGTCGCGGCGGTTGATGATTTCCTTCATCTTCGCCTCGATCAGGCCGAGGTCTTCCGGGGTGAAGGGTTCGGCGCGGTCGAAGTCGTAATACCAGCCGTTCTCGATCACCGGGCCGATGGTGACCTTCACCTCGGGCCAGAGCTCCTGCACGGCGCGGGCCATGATGTGGGCGGCGTCGTGGCGGACGAGTTCAAGCGCCTGGGCCTCGTCCTTCATCGTGTGAATGGCGATGGTCGCGTCTTCGGTGATCGGCCATTGCAGGTCGTAATGGCGGCCGTTGACGGTGGCCGAAATGGCCTTCTTGGCGAGCGAGTTCGAGATGCCGGCGGCGACCTCGGCGGCGGTCACGCCGGAGGGGAAGGATCGCGAATTGCCATCGGGAAAGGTCAGGGAAATCTGGCTCATGGCCGGCTCCTCGTCGGTTTGGCGCCCACGGAACGCCCGGTTGCGGGTAAGGTTCGGGCTCCTTTGCCCGCCCGGGGCGGCGAAGTCAACGCCGCGGGGGAGATTGCAGGCCGATTGCGGGGCGGCTGAGTCCTTCCTGCCACGGGCGCGGCATTTTCGTGCCCACCGGCGCCCGGCGGGCGCGCTTGGCGCTTTCCTTCGCGGCGCGGCTGCGGCACGATGGCGAAAAATCGACGAAACGGCAGGGCAGGCAGACATGGACGAGACGCGATTTCTGGAAACCCCCGAAGGGCGGCGGATCGCCTATCACCGCACCGAGGGGCGCGGGCCGGGGGTGGTGTTTCTCGGCGGCTTCATGTCCGACATGGAGGGCACCAAGGCGCTGGCGCTGGAAGACTGGGCGCGCCGGCGCGGCCGGGCCTTCCTGCGGTTCGACTATTCCGGCCACGGCCAGAGTTCGGGCACCTTCACCGACGGCTGCATCGGCGATTGGGCCGCCGATGCCCGTGCGGCGATCGAGGCGCTGACGACGGGGCCGCAGGTTCTGGTCGGTTCCTCGATGGGAGGTTGGATAAGTGCAATTCTTTCGCGCGAAATCGGCGATCGGATCGCCGGTTTTGTTGGAATTGCAGCAGCGCCGGACTTCACCGAAGACAGCATGTGGCAGGGTTTTTCGGCGGAGGAACGGGCGCGGCTGATGGACGAGGGGCAGGTGTTGCTGCCCTCGGACTATGGCGAGCCCTATCCGATCACCCGCCGCCTGATCGAGGATGGCCGGGCGCATCTGGTCCTGCGCACGCCGCTGCCGATGCCCTTCCCGGTGCGCCTGCTTCAAGGCTCGGCCGACCGCGACGTGGACCGCAGCGTCGCGCTGGCGCTCTTCGACCATATCGACGGCGACGACGTCCGCCTGACCTTGGTGAAGGGGGCCGATCACCGCTTTTCGAGCCCCGCGTGCCTCGCCCTCATCACGCGCACGATCGAGGAGATCGCGCCATGAAGGAGCCGATCCTGTTCGTGCCGGGGATGATGTGCGATGCGCGGGTTTTTGGCCCGCAGATCGACGATCTGTCGCGCGATTTCACCGTGCAGATCGCCCGCGTCGCCCATGCCGAAAGCATCCGTGAAATGGCCGCCGAGGCCATCCACCAGGCGCCGCCCCGCTTTGCCCTTGCCGGGCTCAGCATGGGCGGGATCGTGGCGATGGAGATCATCCGGCGCGTGCCCGAGCGGGTGACGCGCATTGCCCTGATGTCGACGACGCCGCTGGCCGAGACGCCGGAACAGGCGGCCTGGCGCGAGCCGCAGATCGTCAAGGCGCAGGCCGGCAATCTCGACGAGGCCCGCCGCGCGGCCCTCCCGCCCGAAAGCCTCGGCCCCGGCCCGGGGCGCCAGCGCGCGCTCGACGTCATGGATGCGATGGCGGCCGATCTCGGGGTGGACAC
>RFKM01000216.1 GCA_003694465.1 Alphaproteobacteria bacterium | reverse complement strand
CTCGCGCACGATCGCCCGCCCGATCGCCACCCGCTGGCGCTGCCCGCCCGAAAGCTGGCCCGGGCGCCGGTCGAGGTAATCGGTGAGGTTGAGCACCTCGGCGGCCTGTTTCACCCGCCGCTCCTGCTCGGCCTTGTCGAGCCCGGCCATGCGCAGCGGAAAGGCGATGTTCTTGCGCACGCTCATGTGCGGGTAGAGCGCGTAGCTCTGGAAGACCATCGCAAGGCCCCGCTTGGCCGGCGGAATGGCGGTGGCGTCCTTGCCGTCGATCAGCACCTTGCCGGAGGTGACGTCCTCGAGCCCGGCGATCAGGCGCAGGAGGGTGGACTTGCCGCAGCCCGAGGGGCCGACGAAGACCACGAATTCACCGTCTTCGATGGTCAGGTCGAGCGGCGGGATCACCGTGACGTTGCCGAAGCTCTTGGTAACCTTTTCGAGCCGGATCTCTCCCATGTCCGTTTCCTTTCCTATTTCACCGCGCCGAAGGTCAGGCCGCGGACAAGTTGTTTCTGGCTGAACCAGCCCATGATCAGGATCGGGGCGATGGCCATGACCGAGGCCGCCGAGAGCTTGGCGTAGAACAGGCCCTCGGGGCTGGAATAGCTGGCGATGAAGGCGGTGAGCGGCGCCGCCTTGGCCGCCGTGAGGTTGAGCGTCCAGAAGGCCTCGTTCCAGGCCAGGATGACGTTCAGAAGCAGGGTGCTGGCGATGCCGGGAACGGCCATCGGGGTGAGCACGTAGAGGATTTCCTCGCGCAGGCCCGCCCCGTCCATCCGCGCCGCCTCGAGAATCTCGCCCGGGATCTCGCGGAAGTAGGTGTAGAGCATCCAGATGATGATCGGCAGGTTGATCAGCATCAGCACGATGGTCAGCCCGAGGCGGCTGTCGAGCAGGCCGAACTGGATGAACAGCAGGTAGATCGGGTAAAGCACCCCCACCGCCGGCAGCATCTTGGTCGAAAGCATCCACATCAGCACGTCTTTCGTGCGCTTGCCGGGCACGAAGGCCATCGCCCAGGCCGCCGGCACCGCAACGATGAGGCCGAGCACGGTCGAGCCGAGCGAGAGCACCACCGAGTTGTAGAAATGCCCGAGGTAGTCGGAGCGCTCCTGCACCACGGCATAGCTGTCGAGGCTCCACGGCGCGGCGAGCACCTGCAGCGGCGGCAGGATCGCGTCGCCCTCGGATTTGAACGAGAGCACGAAGATCCACAGGATCGGGAAGAAGATCAGAAGGCCGATCGTCCAGGCAACGAGGGTGTTGAGCGTCTTGCGGCGGGTGGTAACGGCGCGGGCCATGTCTTTTCCTCCCTCAGTTGTCGAGGTTCTTGCCGACGATGCGCATCAGGAACATCGCCACGATATTGGCCAGGATGATGGCATAGACGCCGCCGGCCGAGCCGAGCCCGACGTTCTGGCTCTCCAGCACCCGCTGGTAGATCAGGTAGGTGAGCGTCTTGGTGCCGAAGGAGCCCTGGGTGGTCACGAAGATCTCGGCGAAGATCCCGAGCAGGAAGATCGTCTGGATCAGGATGACGACGGTGATCGCCCGGCTCAGGTGCGGCAGGATGATGAAGCCGAACCGCGAGAACCAGCCGGCCCCGTCCATCTCGGCGGCCTCGAGCTGCTCCTGGTCGAGCGACTGGATCGCGGTGAGCAGGATCAGCGTGGCGAAGGGCAGCCATTGCCACGAGACGATCGTCACGATCGAGGCCAGCGAATGCTGCACCAGAAACTCGATCGGCTGGAAGCCGAAGGCGGTGAGAATATGGGCGAAGAAGCCGTTCACCGGGTCCATGAACATGTTCTTCCACAAAAGCGCCGAGACGGTGGGCATCACGAAGAAGGGCGCGATGACGAAGATGCGCACCACCCCCTGCCCCCACATCGGCTGGTCGAGCAGCAGCGCGAGGAAGATGCCCAGCACCACGGTGATCGCCAGAACGCCGCCGACGATGATCAGCGTCGCGCTGATCGAGGGCCAGAAGGCCGACGAGGTGACGAAGCGCACGTAGTTGTCGAACCCGACCCAGCCGAGATCGCCGCCGCGCATCGGCAGGTATTTCTTGAAGGAGAAATAGAGCGTCATGGTCAGCGGCACGAGCATCCATCCCAGAAGCAGGATGACGGCCGGCGCGATCATCAGGCGGGCGGCGGAACGGGAGTGCTGGGTGGCCATGGCGCACCTCCATCGTCTTGGGAAAACCGGGGAAGACGGTCGGCCGAGCGGGCCGGAAAGTCCAGGGCGGGGCGGCGGTGCGCTCCGCCCTGGCAGTCGGTCTGGCCGGGGCAGGTCTGCCCGCCCCGGCCGGGAGGATGCTTAGCGGTAGCCCGCGGCTTCCATCGCGTCGTTGGTGATCGCCTGCGCCTTGGCGAGGGCTTCCTCGACGGTCTGCTGACCGGCATAGGCGGCGGCGAACTCCTGGCTCACCTCGGTGGCGATGCCGGCGAACTCGGGGATCGCGGCGAACTGGATGCCCACATACGGGACCGGATCGACGGTCGGGTGCTGCGGGTCGGCCATGAGGATCGACTTCAGGGTCATCTTGGCGAAGGGGATGTCCTTGTAGTTCGGGTTCTCATAGAGCGAGGTGCGCGCGCCCGGCGGCACGTTGGCCCAGCCCTCGTTGGCCGCGACGAGCTCGATGTAGTCCTTCGAGGTCGCCCATTCGATGAACTTCTTGGCCGCGTCTTCCTTCTGCGTGCCGGCGGGGATCGCCAGCGCCCAGGCCCAGAGCCAGTTGGCGTGCTTGGAGACGCCTTCCTTGTGCGGCGCCAGCGCGAAGCCGACCTTGTCGGCGACGGTCGACTCGTCCGGGTTGGTCACGAAGGAAGCGGCGACGGTGGCGTCGATCCACATGCCGCACTTGCCCTGCTGGAACAGCGAGAGGTTCTCGTTGAAGCCGTTGGTGGCATAGCCTTTCGGGCCGGACTCGTCCATCATCCCCTTGTAGAAGGTCAGCGTCTCGTGCCAGGCCGGCGTGTCGAACTGGGCGTTCCAGTCCATGTCGAACCAGCGCGCGCCGAAGGAGTTCGACATCGCGGTGATGAAGGCGCCGCCCTCACCCCAGCCGGCCTTGCCGCGCAGGCAGATGCCGTTGATGTCGTTCTCGCGGTCGGTCATCGCCGCGGCGGCCTTGCGGATGAAGCCCCAGGTCGGGTCTTCCGGCATTTCGAGGCCGGCCTTCTCCATCAGGTCGGTGCGATACATGATCATCGAGCTTTCGCCGTAGAACGGCGCGGCGTAGAGCGTGCCGTCGTAGGACAGGCCGCCCCGCATCGCCGGCAGGATGTCGTTCACGTCATATTCCGGCGGCAGATCGTTCAGCGGCACCAGCCAGCCGTTCTTGCCCCAGATCGGCGCTTCGTACATGCCGATGGTCATGATGTCGAACTGGCCGCCCTTGGTCGAGATGTCGGTGGTCACGCGCTGGCGCAGCACGTTTTCTTCCAGCGTCACCCAGTTGACGTCGATCCCGGTCTGTTCGGTGAACAGATGGGTGTATTTCTGCATGCGGATCATGTCGCCGTTGTTCACGGTGGCGATGGTGATCGTCTCGGCAAAGGCGCTGCCCGCTCCGAGCACGGTAAGCGCAGTGGCCGCACGAAGTGCGTTCTTAAGGAACATCCGGATTCCTCCCTGTTTGGACGTTACGTCACGAAGACTAGCGCCCGACCGGCCGCGCCGTCAATTATTTTTTTACGCGCGGCAAGTTTAAACCTGTATCCCGTTGTTTTTCAAAATGTCACGCGGAACGCCTCATCACCAGACGCCCCTCGAACAATGTCTCGGTGCGCTCTCGTCCCCGCCGCCCCGATTCGATGATTTCCAAGAGCGCCTCGGCGCTGCGGCGGGCGATCTCGACATAATCCTGGCTGACCGTCGTCAGCGTCGGGCAGGTGTAGCGCGAAAACGGGTGGTCGTCGTGGCCGGCGACGCGCAGCCCCCCCTCGGCCCCGAGCCCGACCCGGACCCCCGCCTCGCAGGCCGCCGACAGGAAGCCGATCGCGAGGCGGTCGTTCGAGCACAGCACCGTGTTCGAAGGCAGCGACGGGCGCGCCAGCAGCTCGCTGCCGCCGCGAAAGCCGATCGCCTCGAAATCCCAGCCCTCGCCCTCGACCTGCACCAGCATCGGCGCGTGCCCGAGGCGCTTCATCGCCGCGAGATAGGCGGCGCGGCGCTTGTAGGCGTTGGGGTTGGCCGGGGTCTTCATCTCGAAAAACAGCGGCGGCTCGCCGGTCCGGCACAGGTAATCGACGATCAGCCCGACGCTCTGGGCGTTGTCGGAGCCGACGAACCCCTCGCCGACCCCGTCGAGATTTGCGTCGAACAGCACCGTCGGCACCGCCCTTGTAAAGGCCTCGATCCGCTCGACATCCGAGAGCCGGCCGAGCGGGGCCAGAAGAACCCCGGCGGGCTTCATCATCCGCAGGTTGTCGAGGTTCTGGATTTCCTGTTCCGCGTCGCCATGCGAACCCAGGAGCACCGGCCGGAACCCGGCGGCGATCACGTTCATTTCCACCTGGCGGGCGAGTTCGGCAAAAAATGGGTCGGAAAGGTTGGGCACGACGATACCGATGTTCTTGGTCAGGCGCCGGTTCTGGTTCATGGCGAACATGTTCGGCCGGTAGTCGAACTTCTCCAGCGCCGCCTCGATGCGCTCGCGGGTCGATTTGCGCACGCTGTCGGGGTCGTTGAAATATTTCGAGATCGTCGGGCGCGAGATGCCGCTGACGGCGGCGAAATCTTCCATGTTGCGGATCTGTCGGGGTTTGGTCACGGCGGCCTGCCTTTCCGTTTTTGGCGCGACACCATGAATCTAGCCGCGCCTTCGCCGCAGTCTTTGCG
>RFKM01000215.1 GCA_003694465.1 Alphaproteobacteria bacterium | reverse complement strand
GTCTCGAAGCGTGTGAGCGGCGCGGTTTCGGTGCCGGGGGCATGGCCGAACTGCACCTGCCGGCGCCCGTCGGGCAGCTCTTCGGCCACCATCCCGTGCCCGCCCGACCAGCCGTAATGAAAGGCCCAGGCGTTGCCGGCGGTGTTTGTGGCGCCGCGCCCCGGCACGATCAGCGCCGGGAAATGTTCGTGCCCGGTGCGCCCGGTGCGGTTGTCGCGCAGGCGGATGCCGGCGCTCCACGGGCTGCGCACCGGCTGGAATTCGCCGCACCAGCGCCCGGCGAAATCGATCATGTCCACCGCCTCCTGCGGGGCAGGAAAGACCGGGGCGGCGAGCCAGTCGAGCAGCACCGGGCGCTCGGACTCGAGCCACGCCCGGGCCTCGATCATGTGGGTTTCGGCGTCGATCGCGAAGCGCGCGCCATAGGCAACGCCGAGGCTTGCGTCGCGCCAGAGAAAGGCGACCTGCCCCGGGCCTTCCTCGGCCGCCTCGACGAGGCGGAAGTCGGGCGCCAGCGGCCGGCCGTCGTCGGCGGCGCGCAGGCGCATCCCCGGCTGGCCGGGAAAGCTGCGCGCGCTCTCCGGGCAGATCGACAGCGGCGGGTTGGCATCGAGCATCCCGCCGGTGACGTCGGCCTCGCCGGCGGCGGCGAGGGCGGCGAGGTCTTCGCCGTCGGGCAGGCGCGCGCCCCAGTAGAGCACCTCGGCCAGCCCCCCCTCGCGCAGCCCGAGCACGAGGCTCTGGCGCCCGTCGTCCAGCCGCCAGCAATCGGTCATTTCACCGCCCCGAGGGTGAGGCCGGCGATGAAGTGCCGCTGCATCAGGAAGAACATCAGCACCGGCGGCAGCGCCGCGACGATGGCGCCGGCCGAGACGAGGTGCCATGCGGCGACCCACTGGCCGTTGAGCGAATAGAGCCCGGCGGTGATCGGCTGGGTATCGGCGCCCTGGGTGAGCACCGTCGCCCAGAAGTAGTCGTTCCAGATGAAGGTGAAGATCAGCACCGCCAGCGCGGCGATGGCCGGCTTCATCAGCGGCAGCACCACGTACCAGAAGATGCGGATCTCGCTCACCCCCTCGACGCGGGCCGCCTCGATCAGCTCGAAGGGCAGCGCCTTGATGAAGTTGCGCATGAACAGGGTGCAGAAGCCGGTCTGGAAGGCGATGTGGAAGAGCGCCAGCCCCGGGATGGTGTTGTACATGCCCATCTGCAGGGTCAGGTCGCGCACCGGCACCATGAGAATCTGGAAGGGCACGAAGTTGCCGGCAACGAACATGAAGAAGATCAGCAGGTTGGCCTTGAACTTGTAGACCGCCAGCGCAAAGCCCGTCATCGTCGAAAGCGCCACCGCCCCGATCACGACCGGGATCGTGACCTTGAACGAGTTGAGGATGTACTGGCCGATCGGCGTGTTCTCGAAGATGGCGGTGTAGTTTTCCAGCAGGTGAAACTCGGTCGGCCAGCCCCAGTAATTGCCGGCGTTGATGTCGCCGGCCGAGCGCACCGAGGTCAGCGCCACGGCGATGAGCGGCAGGAGCCAGAGCGTCAGCGCCACCGGCAGGGCCACCTTGTAGGCAATGCGCGTGGCCGGGGCGGTTTTCTCGATCGGGGTCGGAAACATCTCAGCGTCCTTTCTCGTCGCGATACATCTTCCAGAGGAACCCGGAGATGTAGACCATCATGATGGCGAAGAGCACCACGGCGATGGCCGCGCCATAGCCCATGCGGAAGCCGTATTCGGAGAAGGCCTGTTCATACATGTAGAAGGCCAGCACCCGGCTCGAGCCCCAGGGCCCGCCGTCGGTCATGATCGAAATCAGGTCGAAGGAGCGCAGCGCCCCGATCACCGTCACCACCATGGCGATGAAGGTGGCGGGCTTGAGCTGCGGCAGCACCACGTACCAGAGCATCCGCAGGCCGCGGGCATTGTCGAGCCGCGCCGCCTCGATCTGCTCAGGATCGACGGCGTTGAGCCCGGTGAGGTAGAGGATCATGCAATAGGCCGTCTGCGGCCACAGGCCGGCGGCGATGATCCCGTAGGTGACCCATTTCTCGTCGGCCAGAACCGGGATCGGGTCGAAGCCGAGAGCCATCAGGCCGAGGTTCAGAAGCCCGTTGTTCGGGTCGTAGAACCACGAGAAGACGAGGCCCACCACCACCTGGCTGATGACGAAGGGAAAGAAGAAGAGCGACTTGTAGATGCGAATCCCGCGCACCGTCTGGTTCAGGAACAGCGCCACGAAAAGCCCCGCCGGGATCGCCAGCAGATAGAGCACCAGCCAGATCAGGTTGTTCTTCAGCGAGGTATAGAAGGCCTCGTCGTCGAAGAGCTCGACATAATTGCCCAGCCCGACCCAGACCTTCTCGCCCAGCCCGTCCCACTGATAGAGCGAGATCGCCATCGACTGGAAGATCGGGATGATCACGTAGATCAGGAACATTGCGATCCCCGGCGCAAGGAACAGCCAGGGCGCGAGGCGCTGCTGGTTGCGCCGCCAGGTTGACGATGTGGATGCCATGATGCCCTCCTCGCATCCGGCGGCGCTCCTCCGCCCGCCGGCAAAAACGCCCCCGCCGTGGCCGGCGAGGGCGCATGGTTTCACGTCAGATCACTTGTAGACGCGCTGACGCACCTTTTCGAGGCGCTCGAGGATCGCGTCGAGACGCTCGGGCTTGACCATGAACTCCTGGAAGCCTTCCATGCCGGCCTTGGCCATTTCGGCCGGGGCGTCGCGGTCGAAGAACTGGGCAATGCCGCCCGTCGTCGAGCTCAGCATCTGGTAGCCGGCCTGCAGGAACTTGTCGTCGCCGACCTGGCTGTCCTTGTTGATCGGCAGCTGGCCAAGGGTCTGGTTGATCTTGGTCTGCACGTCGGCGCGCGCGATGTAGGCCAGGAACTTCTTGGCGTCTTCCTTGTTCTTGGCGTTGGCCGGGATGTGCACCGTGTCGGTCGGGGCCTCTTCGGCCAGCGGCACGTCGGGGTTGATCACCGGGAACTGGAAGAAGCCGAGCTGATCGTCGGTCAGGCCCGCTTCGCGCAGCGGCGCCACGGCGAAGTTGCCCATGACATACATCGCGGCCTTGCCCTGCACCATCGGCGCCAGCGCTTCCTGCCACGACCACGCGGCGTGGTTGTCGATGAAGAAGCCGGCGTCGAGCATCTCCTTCCAATGGGCGAAGACGGCGCGCACGCGGTCGTCGGTCCACGGGATCTCGCCCTTGGTCAGCGCCATGTGGAAGTCATAGCCGTTGGTGCGCAGGTCGAGGTAGTCGAACACGCCCGCGGCCGTCCAGAGATACTTGGTGCCGATGGTGATCGGGGTCACGCCGGCTTCCTTGAGCTTCTTGCCGGCGGCAAGGAACTCGTCCCAGGTCTTCGGCACGTCGATGCCGTTGGCCTCGAAGATGTCCTTCCGGTAGTAGACGCCCCACTGGTAGTAGGTATAGGGCACGCCCCAGATATGGCCGTCGATGGTCATCGAGCCTTCGGCCGAGGCGAGGCTGTCGTGCAGGCCGTTCTGGTCCCAGACATCGTCGACCGGCTCGAAGAGGCCGGCGCTCACGTAAGGCAGCATCCGGTTGCCGGCATACCAGTTGGCGATGTCCGGCGCGTCGGCGGTCAGGAAGTTGCGGATCGAGGTCTTGTAGCCCTCGTGGTCGAACAGGTTCCAGGTGACGTGGATGTCCGGGTTCTCGGCCTGGAAGCCGTCGATCAGCTCCTGAAAGGCCTTCTTCGGCGCCGGGTCCGAGGTGTCGGTGTTGATCACCAGCTCACCGGCAAAGGCCGACGTGGCCAGCATGGTCGAGGCGAGAATCGCCCCGAGGGTCTTCGAGCTATGGAACATGGTTTCCTCCCTTTACGTTCCTTTTCAGACCTGCGTTCCAAATATTGAGACACGCATATCAATAGTTGAAATCTATTGCCCAACTCGATATACGAGTCAACAGTTTCGTGCAGCGGCAGTCTCGTGCGGCGACCGCGAAACCGGGAGGACAGCTGATGAACAAGCCCGCCGGCGGCGAAGGCACCGTCGCCAAGGCCATCGAGATCGTGAACCTCGTGCTCAATTTCGAGCGCGCGGTGCGCTTTTCCGAGCTGCTCGAGGTCAGCCCCTACCCCAAGGCCACGCTGCACCGCTTCCTGCAGACCCTCACCGAGCAGGGCATGCTCGCCTATGACGACGAGCGGCAGGTCTATGTGCCGGGGCTGCACCTGGCGCGGCTGGGCTACCGGGCGTGGTTGCAGTCGTCGCTGGCGCCGCTGGCCAAGCCCTATCTCGACGCCCTCGCCGTCGACGTGCCCGAAACGCTGCATCTGGCGCAGATGGAAAACGGCCGGGTCGTCTTCGTCGACAAGCGCCGCTCGCCGGCGCAGTTCGAAACCCTCGCCCGCATGGGGCGCACCGCCCCCGGCCATTGCACCGGCGTCGGCAAGGTGATGATGGCCTTCATGGACGAGCGCCGGCGCGAACATGCCATCGCCCAGCAGAGCTTCGAGGCCTTCACCCCGCACACCATCACCAGCCCCGAGGCGCTGCGCGCCGAGCTGGAGCAGATTCGCGCCGACGGTTTCGGCCACGACCGCGAGGAGCACGAACAGGGAATCATCTCGGTCGCGGTGCCGATCTTCGGCAACGGCAACAAGGTCATCGGCGCGCTGTCGATCGTCACCTCGACCTATCGCATGAGCGAACAGGAGCTCGAGGGCTACCGGCCCGCGCTGCTCAGAACCGCAACCCAGATCGGACGCGAGGCCGCGCTCTGGCCCTATCCGGTCGCCTATTGAATTTTCGGGAGATCACTGAATGGCGGGTGTCGTTCTCAACAATGTCGTCAAGCGCTTCGGCGAGGCCGAGGTCATCCACGGCGTCAACCTCGAGATCGAGGAAGGCGAGTTCTGCGTCTTCGTCGGCCCCTCGGGCTGCGGCAAGTCCACCCTCCTGAGGATGGTGGCCGGGCTCGAGGAAACCACCGAGGGCAGCATCCACATCGGTTCGCGCGACGTGACCCGGGCCGACCCGGCCGACCGCGGCGTGGCGATGGTGTTCCAGACCTATGCGCTCTATCCGCACATGACCGTGGCCGAGAACATGGGCTTCGGGCTGAAGATGAACCGGGTGCCGAAGGCCGAGATCGCCGAAAAGGTGGCGAAGGCGGCCGAGATCCTGCAGCTCGGCCCCTACCTCGACCGCAAGCCCAAGGCGCTTTCGGGCGGACAGCGCCAGCGGGTGGCGATCGGGCGGGCGATCGTGCGCGGGCCGGAGGTCTTTCTCTTCGACGAGCCGCTCTCCAACCTCGATGCCGAGCTGCGCGTCGAGATGCGCGTCGAGATCGCGCGCCTGCATGACGAGATCGGCGCGACGATGATCTACGTCACCCACGACCAGGTCGAGGCGATGACGCTGGCCGACAAGATCGTGGTGCTGCGCGCCGGCCGGATCGAGCAGGTCGGCAGCCCGATGAAGCTCTACGAAGACCCCGACAACCTTTTCGTCGCCGGCTTCATCGGCTCGCCGTCGATGAACTTCCTCGAAGGCATCGTCGAGCCCGGCGGCAAGGTGCGCGTGCCCGCCCTCGACGGGCGGGTGATCGAAACCGGCGTCGCCCTGCCCGCCCCCGGCGCGAAGGTCACCGTCGGTCTGCGCCCGCAGAACCTTTCGCTGAAGACGGCCGACACGCCCCTTGTCGTCGCCCATTCCGAGCGCCTCGGCGGCGTCGCCTACGACTACCTCGACACCCCGACCGGCGAGCGCATCATCGCCGAGACCCGCGGCGACGAGGTCCAGCCGGCGAAAACCCGCGTCGCGGTTGACTTCGACCCGCAAACGGCGATGTTCTTCGATGCGGAAACCGAGGCGCGCCTGCGCTGATTGGGCAGACATGGAACTGACCGAAACGCCCTCCTTCGCGTGGCGGATCGCGTGCGATCCGGCCCGAAACCTGATCCCCGGGCGCCCCGCGCAGGCCGGCGGCCGGCACAACGGAGAACCCCATGAGCGCTGATCCCGTCGATCTGTTCATCATCGGAGGTGGCGTCAACGGCTGCGGCATCGCCCGCGACGCGGCCGGGCGCGGCCTGTCGGTGACCCTCGCCGAAAAGGGCGATCTCGCCCAGGGCACCTCCTCGGCCTCGTCGAAACTGTTTCACGGCGGGCTGCGCTACCTCGAATATTACGAGTTCCGCCTCGTGCGCGAGGCGCTGACAGAGCGCGAGGTGCTGGTCCGGGCGATGCCGCACATCTCGTGGCCGATGCGCTTCGTTCTGCCCTATCACCGCGGCCTGCGCCCGCGCTGGATGCTGCGCACGGGGCTGTTCCTCTACGACCACCTCGGCGGGCGCAAGATCCTGCCGCCGACGCGCACGGTGAAGCTGCGGCAGGATCCGGTCGGCGCGCCGCTGAAGGACAGTTTCACCATCGGCTACGAATATTCCGACTGCTGGGTGCAGGATGCCCGCCTCGTGGTGCTCAACGCCCGCGACGCCGCCGACCGGGGCGCAACGATCCTGACCCGCACCCGCGTCACCCATGCCGAGCGCGCGGGCGACCTCTGGGCGGTGACGGTGGAAGACGAAGCCACGGGGAGCCAGACCGTCCACCGGGCGCGCGTCCTCGTCAACGCCGCCGGCCCCTGGGTGGGCGAGATGCTGGCCGGGGCGCTCTCGGGCGTCAAGAGCCGCGAGCGCGTGCGCCTCGTGCGCGGCAGCCATATCGTCGTGCCCCGGCTCTACGACCACGATCAGCCCTATATCCTGCAGGGCGCCGACGGGCGGATCGTCTTCACCATTCCCTTCGAGCGCGATTTCACCCTCATCGGCACCACCGATGTCGACCATCACGACGCCCCCGAGGCCGCCCGCTGCACCGACGAGGAAGCGCAATACCTGTGCGATTTCGTCTCCGAATATTTCCGCGAGCCGGTGACGCCCGAACAGATCGTCTGGCGCTATTCCGGGGTGCGCCCGCTTTATGACGACGGCGCCTCCTCGGCCACCGAGGCAACGCGCGACTACGTGCTCTCGCTCGACGAAAGCGGCGCCCCGCTGCTCAACGTCTTCGGCGGCAAGATCACCACCTACCGGCGCCTCGCCGAAGCGGCGATGCACAAGCTCGGCCACACGGGCGGCTGGACGGCGGGGGTTGCGCTGCCGGGCGGCGATTTTCCGTGGGACGGCGCCCCGGCCCTCGCCGCCGCGCTGCGCGCCGACTATCCCTTCCTTGACCAGGCCTGGGCCGAGCGGCTGGTGCACACCTACGGCACCCGCGCCCGCGCCCTGCTCGGCGCCGCCCGCCAGCCGGGCGACCTCGGGCGCGATTTCGGCGCCACCCTCACCGAGGCCGAACTGCGCTATCTCGCCCAGAACGAATTTGCCCGAACCGGCGAAGACGTGCTCTGGCGGCGCACGAAGCTTGGCCTGCGCCTTGACGCGGACGGGGCGAAGGCCGTCGACGACTGGATGAAACAAGCCACCGAGGAGGCCGCATGAGCCACGTTCTCGCCATCGACCAGGGCACCACCTCGAGCCGTGCCATCGTTTTCGACGCCGCGCTCACGCCGGTGGCCAGCGCGCAGCGCGAATTCGCCCAGCATTTCCCCCGCTCCGGCTGGGTCGAGCACGACCCCGAAGACATCTGGCAGACCACCCTCGACACCTGCCGCGAGGCGCTCGCCGCCGTCCCGCAAGGCGCGGTGCGGGCCATCGGCATCACCAACCAGCGCGAGACGACGCTGCTGTGGGATCGCGCCACCGGAAAGCCGCTGCACAACGCCATCGTCTGGCAGGACCGGCGCACCGCCGACACCTGCGCGGCGCTGCGCGAGGCCGGCCACGAAGAGCTGTTCACGGCGCGCACCGGCCTGCTGCTCGACCCGTATTTCTCGGCCACCAAGCTCAAGTGGCTGCTCGACACCCTGCCCGGCGCGCGCGCCCGCGCCGAGGCCGGCGAACTGGCCTTCGGCACCGTCGACAGCTTCCTGATCTGGCGCCTCACCGGCGGGCGGGTTCATGCCACCGACGCCACCAATGCCGCCCGCACGATGCTCTATGACATCCACGCCGGGCGCTGGGACGAAGACATCCTCGCCCTGCTCGACATCCCCGCCGCGCTTCTGCCCGAGGTGAAGGATTGCGCCGACGATTTCGGCACCACCGATGCGGCGCTGCTCGGCGAAGAGATCCCGATTCTCGGCGTTGCCGGCGACCAGCAGGCCGCCACCGTCGGGCAGGCCTGTTTCGCACCGGGGATGATGAAATCGACCTACGGGACCGGCTGCTTTGCCCTGCTCAACACCGGCGAAACCCCGGTGCGCTCGAAAAACCGTCTGCTCACCACCATCGCCTACCGGCTGGACGGCAAGACCACCTATGCGCTGGAAGGGTCGATCTTCATCGCCGGGGCGGCGGTGCAATGGCTGCGCGACGGGCTCGGGGTGGTGAGCTCCGCCGCCGAAACCGGCGCCATGGCCCGGGCCGCCGACCCGCAGCAGGAGGTGATCCTCGTGCCCGCCTTCACCGGCCTCGGCGCCCCGTGGTGGGACAGCGCCTGCCGCGGCGCCCTGTTCGGGCTGACCCGCAACACCGGCCCGAACGAGCTTGCCCGCGCCGCCCTCGAGGCGGTGGGCTTTCAGACCACCGACCTCGTTTCGGCGATGCGTGCCGACTGGCCCGACCTGCCCGAAGGCGCGCCGCTGCGAGTCGACGGCGGCATGGCGGCCTCGGACTACGC
>RFKM01000214.1 GCA_003694465.1 Alphaproteobacteria bacterium | reverse complement strand
GTGCTGCGCGGCGGGCAGAAGGTCACCGTGAAGGCGCTGCACCCGCAACCGCCGCTCGTCGACTCGGTGATGCCGCAATCGGCGGCGGCGCGGGCGGGGCTCGAGCCCGGCGATCTGATCACCGCCGTCGATGGCAAGCCGGTGGTCACCTTCCGCCAGCTGCAACAGGCCGTGGAGGCGGCAGACGGGGCGCCTCTGCGCCTGACGGTGCTGCACGCGGGCAGCGAGCGCGAGGTCACCCTCAGCCCGCAGCGCAAGGATCTGCCGACCGCCGACGGCGGGTTCGAAACCCGCTGGCTGATCGGCATCACCGGGGGCCTCACCTTCGTTCCGGCCACCGAGTCGCCCGGGGTGGTGGCGGCGCTGGAAAACGGCGTCGGCACCGTCGGCTACATCGTGCGGGCCTCGCTTTCGGGGATCTGGCACATGGTGACGGCGCAGATTTCCAGCTGCAACCTGCGCGGGGTTATCACCATCGCCGAAACCTCGGGCGAAGCGGCGAGTCAGGGCTCGGCCAGCTTCCTGTGGTTCATCGCCGTGCTCTCGACGGCGATCGGGCTGCTCAACCTCTTCCCGATCCCGGTGCTCGACGGCGGGCATCTGATGTTCCACACCTGGGAGGCGCTGACCGGGCGCCCGCCCTCGCCGCGGGTTCTGAACGCGCTGACCGTGCTGGGGCTGGCGGTGGTGCTGTCGATCATGGCGCTGGGGCTGGCGAACGACATCTTCTGCCCGTGAGCGCTGGCCGGCGGCAGGGCAGGGGCAGGGGCAGGGGCGAAATGCCCCATTCCCGCCACATTTGCGAACATCTCCGGCCACAATCACCTCCTAGCCTGAGCGCGAACCCGCCCGAGAGAGGGCGGCAACGTCAGGTGAGAAGATGCAGACCATTCAACAAGGCTATCGCGGGCTGTCGCTGCTCATGGGGCTGAACTGGGACCGGATCCTTTATTCCGCCACCCTCGCGGCGGCGCTTGGCGCCGGTGCCTATATCGTTTCGGCGCTGAACTGAGCTGACCCAGCTGCCGCCGGCGCCCGGCCGCCCGCGGGGCGCGCGCGGCGCCCCTTCTGCCCCTATGGGCGGGCAGTCACACTCGCCATCCTTCGCGTCATCACGCTTTGACTCGGCGCGATAATCCCGGTATCGACACAAGAGACTGGGATGTCTGTGCGGGTGACAACAAGATGACGTATGACGAGCGGCGCGTCGCGGGCGAGAAGCGGGCCCCTTCCTCCTCCTTTCTCAAGCCCGCCGTGACGGCGGCTTTGATCGGGTTTTCAGGCACTTCCATGCTGGCGCCGACGCCCGCCGCGGCCCAGAGCTACGCCTTCAGCTCGGTGCAGATCGAGGGGCTGAACGCCATCGAGGCGAGCACCGTGATGAGCTACCTCGGATTCGGCCGGGGCGAGACGGTGAGCGCCGCCGAACTCAACGACGCCTACAAGCGCCTTGCCGGCTCGGGCCTCTTCGCCGACGTCACCGTCGTGCCGCGTGGCTCGACGCTCGTCGTCAAGGTGCAGGAATTCCCGCTCATCAGCCGCATCAACATCGAGGGCAACCGCCGCCTGAAGGACGACCAGCTGCTGGCGATGCTGCAATCGAAGCCGCGCTACGTCTACAACCCCGAGGTCGCCGCGCAGGATGCCGAGACCATCGCCCAGGCCTATGCCGATCAGGGGCGCCTTGCCGCCACCGTCAAGCCGGTGATCATCCGCCGGCCCAACAACCGCGTCGATCTGGTGTTCGAGGTGTCGGAAGGCAAGAACAGCGAGATCGAGCGCCTGAACTTCACCGGCAACCGGGCGTTTTCCGATTCGCGCCTGCGCCGGGTCATCGCCTCGAAACAGGCCGGGCTGCTGCGCTTCCTGATCTCGGCCGACACGTTCGATCCGGCCCGCGTCGAGTTCGACAAGAAGCTGCTCAAGGATTTCTACGCCTCGCGCGGCTATATCGACATGGACGTCGTTGCGGTGACCTCGCGCGTGACCCCGCAGCAGGACGGCTATTTCGTCAGCTACGAGATCCGCGAGGGGCAGAAATTCTCCTTCGGCCAGCTCGATGCGGTCTCCGAGGTGGAAGGGATCGACGCCGCCGCCTTCCGCTCGATGATCAACCTGCGCCCCGGCACCGCCTACAACCCGGCCCTCGTCGACCGGGTGAGCCAGCGGATGGAAAAGCGCCTCGGCGACATGGGCTACGATTTCGTCCGCGTCGATCCGCGCATCACCCGCAATGACCGCGACGGCACGCTCGACATCACCTTCGCCATCGTCAAGGGGCCGCGCGTCGTCGTCGAGCGGATCGACATCGAGGGCAACACCACGACGCTCGACCGAGTCGTGCGCCAGCAGTTCACCACCGTCGAGGGCGATCCGTTCAACCCGCGCGAGATCCGGGCCGCAGCCGAGCGGATCCGGGCGCTGGGGTATTTCTCCAATGTCGACGTGCAGTCGCGTCAGGGCACCGCGCCCGACAACGTCATCATCGACGTCAACGTGGAAGAGCAGGGCACCGGCTCCTTCGCCATCGGCGGCACCTATGCGCTCGGCCTCGGGATCGGGCTTTCGGCCTCGTTCTCCGATACCAACTTCCTCGGCCGCGGGCAGTATTTCTCACTGCGGGCCAGTGCCGGCGTCGGGGTGCGGAACTATTCCTTCGCCTTTGCCGAACCCTTCCTCTTCGGGCAGGATCTGCGCCTCGGCATCAATGCCAACTACAACACCACCAGTTGGCAGAGCGGCCTGTTCGACACATGGTCGGCCAACCTGCAACCGTCGCTGGAATTCCCCGCCTCCGAAACCCTGCGCCTGCGCGGCTATGCCGGCGTTTCGGGCGCCAACATCATGAATTACACGGGCGGATCGCGCACGATGCTCGCCGAACAGGCGCGCGGGCGGCAGATCGGCGGGCTGGTCGGCGCGGGCTTCTCCTATGACAGCCGGCGCACCGGGCTCGACAGTTCGACTTTCTACGTCGGTCGCGGCGCCGTCGAAGTCGGCGGACTCGGGGCCGATGGCCAGTATGTGAAGGCAACCGGCCTCGTCAACGTGACCAGCCTCGTCTTCCACGAAACGGTGACGCTCTCGGCCACCGTCGAGGGCGGGGCGATCCAGCCGGTGGCGGGCGCCGGAACCCGGATCACCGACCGCTTCATGATGTCGCCCGACCAGGTGCTGGGCTTTGCGCCCTACGGCATGGGTCCGCGCGACCGGGCCGGCGTCGCCCTGGGCGGCAATTACTATGCCGCCGGCCGGCTCGAGGCGAAGTTCCCCCTCGGTCTGCCGGAAGAATACGGCATCAACGGCGGGCTCTTTGCCATGGCCGGCTCGGTCTGGGGGCTCGACAGCTCGCCGGCCTGGGTTGACGACACGATGCACCTGCGCGCCTCGGTCGGGGCGGCGATCCATTGGGATACGCCAATCGGCCCGCTGCGTTTCTCCTATGCCTTCCCGGTGATGAAGCAGAGCTCGGACGTGGTGCAGAACTTCGGCCTCTCGCTCTCGACCAGCTTCTGACGGATCCGCGGGATGGGCGCCGCTCGTGCAAAACGGCACTGCAGGCCGCTTGGGCGCGGGCTGGCGGCGTTCGTCGTGGCGATTTTTCTGCCTCTGCTGGTCGCGGCGGTCGGAAGCCCGGCGCTCGGGCAGGGGCTGGGGCGGGTGATTTCGCCAATCGTCACCCTCGATCGCGACGCGCTCTTTTCCCGCACCCTGTTCGGCCAGCGCATCAATGCCGAGCTGAAGGCCGCCAGCGAGGCGATGGCTGCCGAAACGCGCCGGATCGAGGCCGAGCTCACCGCCGAGGAAGACGATCTGACCGCCCGGCGCGCCAGCATGGACCCGGAAGAATTCCGAAAGCTTGCCAATGCCTTCGATGAAAAAGTTCAGGCGTTGCGTGAAGAGCGGGCAAAGGCCGAGTCCGACCTTGCCGCGCAGGTCGAGGCGGCGAAAACCCAGTTCTTCGAGAAGGTTACGCCGGTGCTGGGCGCGCTGCTGCGCGAACGCGGCGCGGTGATCGTGCTCGACCGGCGGGCGATCCTGCTCAGCCTCGCCGATGTCGACGTGACCGACGAAGCCGTCGCCCGGATCGACTCGGTGCTGGGGGACGGTGCCGATGCGCCGGGCGCCGACGGCCTTGGCGGAGGAACCGCCGGCGATGGCCCCACGTCTACCGCCCCCGCGCCGCAACTCGACAGCAGCACCGCCGCGCCGCAATAGAGGCAGCCCGGGGGCCGAAAGCCCCAACCCCGGACCCAATCCAGGAGACCCCATGACCGACATTCCCACCACCGCCGACATCGCCCTCATCAAGCGCTGCATCCCGCACCGCTACCCGTTCCTGTTCGTTGATCGCGTCGAGGACATCGTGCCGAACGAGAGCGCCGTCGGCATCAAGATGGTCACGGTCAACGAGCCGCATTTCCAGGGGCATTTCCCCGCCGCCCCGATCATGCCGGGGGTGACGATCGTCGAGGCGATGGCCCAGACCAGCGCGGTGATGGTGGCGCTGAGCCTCGGCCTCGTGGACAAGGAGGCGCTGGTCTATTTCATGGGCATCGACGGGGTGAAATTCCGCCGCAAGGTGGTGCCGGGCGACGTGCTGCGCATGGAGATTCGCACAACCCGCGGCGGGCCGGGCTCGAAGGTGTGGAAATTCTCCGGCAAGGCCAGCGTCGACGGGCAGGTGGCCTGCCAGGCGGACTTCTCGGCGATGATCGACCTGTCGGCCAGCGCCGGCTGACGCGTACGGCTCGGGCATTCATGGAGGCCGGGGCGCCGCCGGCGTCAGACGGTTAACCGGACCTTGCCGGAATCCAGGAATCTAGATTCGCGTGGTATGTCCAGTTTGGAAACCGGCGGGGCAGAGGCTACGCTGCCGTCCGTTTGAGACGCTTGATCAAACCTTGCCGGAATCCAG
>RFKM01000213.1 GCA_003694465.1 Alphaproteobacteria bacterium | reverse complement strand
CCTCGAGGTTCTTCTCGGTGGGGTTTGCATCCACTTCGGCAAAGATCGCCCGCCCGAGGCCCGCCGCCTCCATCGCCGAAAGGGCGGTTTCGGTCACCGGCAGGGCGGCGAGGCCGCGGTCGGTCACCAGCAGCGGCCGGGTGATCCCGGCTTCGGCGCAGGCCTCGCCGATCTCGCGGATGCGCCCCGCCCCGAAGCGGATGGCGGTGGGGTAGGACCAGTTGGCGGAGAGGGTCATTTCGTCACCTTCTTCAGATGGTAGGATTTCGGGCGGGTGAGGTTGTGATAGCCGAGGATCGAGAGCGACCCGCCCCGGCCGGTGTTCTTGCAGCCGGTCCAGCACAGGCCCGGGTCGAGGTAGTCGGCCCGGTTCATGAACACGGTGCCAGTCTCGATGCGGGCGCCGAGGCGTTCGGCGCGGTCGGGGTCGGACGTCCAGAGCGAGGCGGTGAGGCCATAGGGGCTGTCGTTCATCAGCGCGAGCGCCTCTTCGTCGTCCTTCACCGGCATGATGCCGACCACCGGGCCGAAGCTTTCCTCGCGCATCACCTCCATGTCATGGGTGACATTGGTGAGCACCTGCGGGGTCAGGTAGGTGCCGCCGTCGTCTTCGGGGAAGGTCTCGACATGGGCCACCGCCCCGGCGGCGACGGCATCGGCGATCTGCCGGCGCACGAGGTCGGCAAAGCGGCGGTTGGCCATCGGGCCAAGGGTTGTTGCGCTGTCGAGCGGGTTGCCGAGCTTGTAGGCGCGGGCAAAGGCGACGGCGCCCTCGACGAAGCGGTCGAAGAGGCTCTCGTGCACATAGATGCGCTCGATCCCGCAGCAGCACTGGCCGGCGTTGTACATCGCCGCGTCCATCAGCGTGGCGACGGCGGCGTCGAGGTCGGCGTCTTCCATCACATAGCCCGGATCCTTGCCGCCGAGCTCCAGCCCCATCGGCGTGAAGGTGCCGGCCGCGGCGCGCTCGAGCCGGGCGCCCGCCGCCACCGAGCCGGTGAAATTGACGAAATCGAACTGCCCCTCGCCAAGCAGCGCCTCGGTGGTCTCGTGGTCGAGAAAGACGTTCTGGAACACGTCCTCGGGCACGCCCGCCTCGTGGAAGCATTGCGCCATGCGCTCGCCGACCAGCAGCGTCTGGGTGGCATGCTTGAGGATCACCGAATTGCCGGCGATGAGGCCGGGCACGACCGAGTTGATGGCGGTCATGTAGGGGTAGTTCCACGGCGCGATGACGAACAGCACCCCGTGCGGCTCGCGCCGGATGAAGCGGCGGTATTCGTCGCTGTCCTCGAGGGCGATGTCGGCCAGCCCCTCGGCGGCGATCGAGGCCATGTAGGTGCTGCGCTCCTCGACGCCCCGGAACTCGCCGCCATAGCGCACCGGCCGGCCCATCATCCAGGCAAGCTCGACGGTCACCTCGTCGTTGATCTCGCCGAGACGCTTCACCCCGGCCATGACCAGCGCCACGCGTTCGTCAAGCGGGCGCGCGGCCCAGGCCTTCTGCGCGGCGCGGGCGCGGGCCACGGCGGCGCGGGCCGCCTCGGGGGCGAGCACCGGCCGTTCGGCATAGACCGATCCGTCGATCGGCGAGATACATTGCAGCATCCTTGTCATGTCAGGCTTTCCTTCAGGCGCGCTCGAACCCGCGCGCAAGTTCCCAATCCGTGACCACCGCGTCGAAGGCTTCCTGTTCCCAGGTGCCCGCGCGCACGTAGTGATCGACCACCGCGTCGCCAAAGGCGGCGCGCAGCATCTTCGAGCCCTCCATCGCCCGCACCGCCTCGCGCAGGGTGGTGGGGATGTGCTCGGCCTCGCCCTCGTAGGCATCGCCCGTCATCGGGGCGGGCGGCTCGATTTCCTCCTCGATCCCGGCGATGCCGGCGGCCAGCATCCCGGCGAGGGCGAGGTAGGGGTTCACGTCGGCGCCCGGCACCCGGCATTCGATGCGCACCGCCGGGGTGGACTCGGCCACGAGGCGGAAGGCGGCGGTGCGGTTGTCGACCGACCAGACCTTGCGGGTGGGCGCGAAGCTGCCCTTCTGGAAGCGCTTGTAGGAATTGACGTAGGGCGCCATGAACAGGGTGATGTCATCGGCATATTTGAGCAGCCCGCCGAGATAGTTGCGGGCGAGTTTCGAGAGCCCCAGCTCGGCGCCGGGCTCGAAGAAGACCGGCGTTCCGTCCTGCCCGCGCAGCGACTGGTGGACATGGCTCGCCGAGCCGACGCGGCGATGATCCCACTTCGGCAGGAAGCTGACGGCATGGCCGGTGAGCAGGCCCACCTCCTTGGCGGCGTGCTTGGCGATCACGTGGTATTCGGCGCAGTCGAGCGCCGGGCCGTAGCGCAGGTTGAGCTCTTCCTGGCCGGCCTCGGCCTCGCCCTTGGTGCCTTCGACCGGGATGCCCGAGGCGGCAAGCCCCTGGCGCAGCGGGTGCATCACCGGCTCGTCCTTCGTGCCGAGCAGCAGCGAATAATCGGCGTTGTAATCGGTCAGCGGGGCAAGATCGCGGTAGCCCTCGGCGCGCAGCTCTTCGAAGCTTTTCTTGAAGATGAAGAATTCCAGTGCGGTGGCGGCGATCGCCTCCAGCCCCATGGCGGCGAGCCGGTCGACCTGGGCGCGCAGCATTGCCCGGGGCGAATGGGCGATGGGGGCATGGCCGTGATGGTCGAGCACGTCGCACAGGACCATCGCGGTGCGCGGCAGCCAGCCGGCCCGGCGCAGGGTCGAGAGGTCGGGCTTCATCATGTAGTCGCCATAGCCGGCGGCCCACGAGGTGCTGGCATAGCCCTCGACCGTCCACATCTCGAGGTCGGTGGCCAGCAGGTAGTTGCAGCAATGGGTTTCTTCCCAGGCGCTTTCGACGAAATGCCGGGCAAGGAAACGCTTGCCCTGAAGGCGCCCCTGCATGTCGACGATGCAGGCCATCACGGTGTCGATCTCGCCGCTCTCGACCAGCCCGGCCAGTTCGGTCAGCGTCAGGTTCCCGGTCATCTTTCGTCTCCGTCGGTTTCAGCGCAGACCCGGGCACGAGCGGCCCGGGCCTTCTGTTGCACCCGCGGGCGCCGACGGCAAGGCCGGCGCCCGCGGCAGGATCAGCTGTAGCGGTAGGGCCGCCCGGCCTTCTCCATCGTGTCGTTGTACTTGCGGATGATCTCGACCACCTTCGCCTTGAGCGGCGATTGCGCGGCGATCTCGTCCCAGAACTCGTGGGCCGCCGCCTCGACCTTGGCCCATTCGGCGTCGTCGATGGTGGTGAGCTTGAGATCGGTGCCCTCGACCCGCAGCCGGGCCTCGCCGCCCCAATACCACCACTGGCGGTGATAGTGGCTGTCGTTCATGCAGACCTGCAGAAGCGTCTTCAGCCGGTCGGGCAGCTCGTTCCAGCGCTCCTGGTTGGCGAAGAAATGCCCGATCCAGGCGCCCGAGATGTTGTTGGTGAGGAAGTAGTTGGTCACCTTCGACCAGCCCGAGGTGTAGTCTTCGGTGATGCCCGACCACGCCAGCCCGTCAAGCTCGCCGGTCTGCAGGGCGACTTCGGCGTCTTCCCACGGGATCGTCACCGGCACCACGCCGAAGCGCTCGAGGAAGCGCCCGGCGGTGGGGAAGGTGAAGATCTTCAGCCCCTTGAGGTCTTCGAGCGAATTGATCGGCTCGCGGGTGGCGAAGTTCGCCGGATCCCACGACCCGGCCGAAATGTGCTGGACGCCCACCTTGGCGTATTCTTCCTTCCAGATCTTGTCGAGCCCGTAGTCGTTGAACAGCACCGGCACGTCGAGGCTGTAGCGCAGGGCAAAGGGGAAATAGCCGCCGAACACCGTCACCTCGGTGGGCGAGGCCATCGAGTCGTCGTCCGACTGCACCGCGTCGATCGTGCCCTTCTGCATCGCCCGGAACAGCTCGCCCGTCGGCACCAGCTGGTCGGCGGTGTAGAGCTCGATCTGCATCTCGTCGCCGGCGATCTGGTTGAATTTCTTGATCATCGGCACGATCACCTGTTCGGCCAGCGCCGGGCCGGCGTAGGTTTGCAGCCGCCATGTGATCTTGGCCCCGGCGCGCGCGATCGAGGGCGCGGCGAGCGATGCCGCGGCGCCGATCCCGGCGGTCTTGAGAAACTTGCGTCTCGTCGTCATGTCTTCTCTCCTTGCTGAACGTGGCCCGGCCTCGCGGGCCTGTCATCGCGCTCCTTTGCGGAGTTCTTCATGGTTATTCGCGCGTTTCTCGTCGTCATCGTCGTCATTGCCCATAGACCATGTGCGGCAGCCACAGGGCGATTTCGGGAAAGATCATGTTGAGCGCCAGCGCCGCGACCATCACCAGCACGAAGGGCACGATCGAGGCGTAGATGTCGCGCATGCCGATCTCGGGCGGCGCCATGGCGCGCATCAGGAACAGGTTGTAGCCGAAGGGCGGCGTCATGTAGGCGATCTGGGTCGTGATCGTGTAGAGCACGCCATACCAGATGAGATCGAAGCCGAGGTGGCGCACCAGCGGGATGTAGAGCGGCGCGACGATCACCAGCATGGCGGTATCGTCAAGGAAGGTGCCCATGACGAGGAAGCTCAGCTGCATCAGGATCAGGATCATCCAGGGCGAAAGCCCGAGCTTTTCGGTGAACAGGCTCTCGATGGCATGAACCGCGCCCAGCCCGTCGAACACCGCGCCGAAGCCCATGGCGGCGACGATGATGAACATGAACATGCAGGAAATCGCCAGCGTATTGCGCACCGAGGTCTCGAACACCTCGCGCGTCATCCGGCCCTTGAACACCGCCGCCATGAAGGCCGTCATCGCCCCGATGGCCGAGCTTTCGGTCAGCGAGGTCCAGCCGTTCACGAAGGGGATCATCATCGCGAAGAAGATCACCAGCGGCAGGGCGCCGGCGGTCAGAAGGCGGTATTTCTCGCGCACGTGAAGCTTGCGCACCCAGGGCAGGCGCTCCTTCAGCGGCGCCCAGACCAGCAGAAGGCCCATGAGGTAGAGCAGCAGGTGCTTGCCCTCGATCGCCCCGGCGAAGAAGCCCGCCACAAGGCCAGCGGCCAGAAGCAGCGCCGGAATGTCGAGGTGGAACGGCTTGTCGGATATCTCCTCGTAGGCGGCGCGTTCGGCCGGGTCCATCACCGGGCCGAGCGAGGGGGTGATGCGGGCGCGGATGTAGATGTAGGCGATGAACATCGCCGCCATCAGCAGGCCGGGGATGATGCCCGCCAACCAGAGCTGGCCCACCGGCTGGTGGGCGATCAGCGCATAGAGCACGAAGACCACCGAGGGTGGCACGAGGATGCCGAGGCTCGAGCCGGCCTGTATCACCCCGGTGATCAGGCGCT
The DNA here is from genome assembly GCA_003694465.1 of Alphaproteobacteria bacterium. Taxonomy (GTDB): domain Bacteria; phylum Pseudomonadota; class Alphaproteobacteria; order Rhodobacterales; family Rhodobacteraceae; genus RFKM01. Next base: position 5,353 of record RFKM01000213.1, on the reverse strand, counting down.
TGTCGTAGCCGCGCTTAAGGAGTTCCGGCAGGGCGATGGTGGCGCCGATGGCCATGCCCGCGACCGAAAGCCCGTTCATCGCCGAGATCAGCACCATCAGCCCGATGGTCCCGATCGCCAGCCCCCCGGCGACCGACCCCATCCAGACGTGGAACATCCGGTAGAGGTCTTCGGCGATCTTCGATTCCGACAGCACGTAACCCATGAAGATGAACATCGGCAGGGTCAGCAGCGGATACCATTTCATCAGCTTCATCACCGCCGAGAAGGGGATGTCTGACCCGCCCACGCCCCACAGCCAGAGCGCCGCGATAGAGGCGACGAAGCCGATGGCGCCGAACACGCGCTGCCCGGTGATGAGCATCAGCATCATCATCGAGAACATGAAAATGGCGATCATTTCATGCGACATCAGCGCGCGCCCTCCCGCCGGGTGGTGTCTTCGGGTTCGGCCCGCCGCTCGACCTGTCCGCGCCGGTGTACCGGATCGCCCCAACGCAGGTCATGCCCGCGCACCTCGGCATAATCCTTGAAGAATTCCGAGATCGCCTGCAGCAGCATGAGAAACAGCCCGAGCGTGGCAATGACCTTGACCGGCCACAGGTAGGGCCGCCAGGCGGTGGGCGAGCGCTCGATGAAGCCGAGCTTCTCGCGTGCCGCGTCCGCCCCGCCGGTGACGAAGGCATGGAAGAGGTCGCGGAAGAAATGGTAGGGTTCGGAGCCGAAATAGCCCAGCGAATAGGCCGTCGAGCCGATGGCGCCGTGGATCATCACCCCGAGGTAGAAGATCAGGAACAGCACGGTGAACATGTCGACCCAGGCCCGGGTGCGCGCCGTCCATGTGCTGTAGAACAGGTCCATGCGCACGTTGGCCCCGAGCTGGATCGAATAGGGCCCGCCCATCAGGTAATAGGCGACCAGCGCGAACTGGGCGACCTCGAGCGTCCAGGGCGAGGGGCGAAAGAAGGTCTTGGAAATCGACGACCAGAGCAGGATCGCCACCATCACGAAGATGCCATACATCATCACCCGGCCGATGCGGTAGTTGACCGCGTCGACAAGGCGGACGTATCGGCGCGCGAACGCAAGCATCAGGCTGCCTCCTCGAGCTGGATTCCGAGCGACGAAAGCGCCGCGGCGAGGTTGCGCGCGAGCAGCGCGGCGATCTCCTCGGTGCCTTCGGGGCTGGCGAGCAGATCGTTGCGCACCTCGATCATCACGTTGGCCAGCCCGCGCGACTGGGCATGGGTGACGAGCGAATGGGTCACCCCGTCGTCCGGCCCGTAGGGCGCGTTCTCGCCGACCGCGCGCCCGCCCCAGTCCCGCGCCAGAAGCGCCTCGGCCAGCCGCGCGTCGCTGTCGTGCAGGATGCCGATCTCGACGGCGCGCGGCTTTCCGAAATAGACCGGCGTGAAGCTGTGCACGGTGACCAGCGCCGCCGGCTGCGCCGCTTCGATCGCCGCGCTGACGGCTTCGACGAAGGGGCGATAGACGGCGGCAACGCGCCGCGCGCGCTCTTCGGGCGAAAGGCCGCGGTTGCCGGGGATCTCGTAAATCTCGCTGACCTCGGGAATCGCCGCGGGCGATTCGGGCGGGCGGTTGCAATCGTAGATCAGCCGCGAAACGCTGCCGGCCACCAGCGGAAGGCTCCAGCGCCGCGACAGAAGCCGGGCCAGATCGAGCGCGCCGGGATCCCAGGCGATGTGGCTCTCGCGCGTCGGCGCATCCAGCCCGAGCGTGCCGAAGGCCGGCGGAAAGCGATTGGAGGCATGCTCGCAAAGCAGCACCACCGGCGCCTTGCCGTCCGCCCCTTCGCGCAGGGCCTCGAACCGTGTGCCTTCGGTGTGCTCGGCCATCCATGCCTCCCCATCGCCACCGATGGTCGCGCGGGGCGGGCGGGCCTGTCAACGATTTTCTGAACGGATTTCTTCGCTCGCAAAAATCCTGAAAATATGCTTTCATGGATCGAAGGCCGTCAGGAAGGCCGTCAACGGCGATGCCCGGGGGGAGCTTGTGAGCGAGAGTGTTCAGGACAGGTTGCGGGCCGCCTTTCCGAGCCTGACCCGCGCCGAACGGCAACTCGCCGCGACCATCACCGAGAACTATCCGGTCTCGGGCATGGGCACGATCACCATTCTGGCCCGCGCCGCCGGGGTTTCGACGCCGACGGTGGCGCGGATGGTGCAGAAGCTGGGGTTCAAGGGCTTTCCCGAGTTTCAGGAGGCGCTGCGCGAGGAGCTGCGCGCGCAGATGACCAGCCCGCTCGAAAAGCACGAGGCATGGTCGCGCGGGGCGCCGGCGGGGCACATGCTCAACCGCTTCACCGACATCGCCCTCGAGAACATCCGCCAGACCCTCGCCCAGGTGGACCCGGCCGAATTCGACGCGGCGACGGCGCTGCTCTCCGACCTCGAGCGGCAGATCTTCGTCACCGGCGGGCGCATCACCCGCACCCTTTCGACCTATCTCGAGATGCACCTGCAGGTGATGCGCCCGGGGGTGCGGCATGTGCAGGGCAACGCCTCGGGCTGGTCCCATGCCCTGCTCGACATGGGCGAGGGCGACGTTCTGGTGATCTATGACATCCGCCGCTACCAGAAGGCGCTTCTGACCCTTTCGGAAATGGCGCGGGCGCGGGGGGTGCGAATCGTCCTTTTCACCGACCAGTGGCTTTCGCCGATCCACCCGCTGGCCGATCACGGCTTTGCCGCGCGCATCGAGGCGCCCTCGGCCTGGGACAGTTCGACGGCGCTGCTGCTGCTCACCGAAACCGTCATCGCCGCGGTGCAGGAGGTTCTCTGGGACGAGGTCACGCGCGAGCGCATGGCCGATCTCGAAAGGATATTCGACCACACGCCGGTGTTCCGCAAGCTGCCCTGAGGCGGTGGGGCAGGCGCCGGGAAGAAACGACAGGGGAGGAAAGCCAAGGCCGGGTGCCGGCGCGACTGGAAGACAACGAGAAAATTGGCAAGGCCCCGCGAAGGGGACAGGATTTTGACCATGCGAAAAAAAATCGGAGGCGGGCGCTTCTGCCTCCGGGATATGCCCGAGAACAAGGGCGCCGTCATGGCGGTGTCACGAAACCGTGCCAGCACGGGGCCGCAGGACGGACAGTCGTCAACAAAGGGAGTAGACCATGAAACATCTCAATCGCCGCGCCGCGTTGCTGATCTCGGCCGCCGGCCTTGCCGCCACGACGCTGGCCGGGGCGGCCAGCGCCGACACGCTGCGCCTTCTGACCTGGGGCGGCTATGCCCCCGAGGAGCTGATTGCCAAGTTCGAGGCGGCCACCGGCCACACCGTCGAGGTGACGCTTTCGAACAACGAGGAAATGATCGCCAAACTGCGCGCCACCGGCGGCGGCGGGTTCGACCTGATCCAGCCCAGCCAGGACCGCATCGCCGGCCCGCAGGCGGAATTCGGCATCTACAAGCCGATCGACCTGTCGAAGATCAACACCGATCTGTTCATCCCCTCGATGCTCGAGGCGACCAAGGCCAATACCACCGTTGACGGCAAGGTTTATGGCGTGCCGGCGGTCTGGGGCACCTCGGGGCTGGTGGTCAACACCAAGGAAGCGCCGATGGTGAAGGATTATCTCGACCTGTGCCGCCCGGAACTGGCCGGCAAGGTCACCTACCGCCTGAAGCGCCCGACGCTGATCGCCTTCGCCTTCTCGATGGGGATGGATCCCTTCGCCGCCTATGGCGACGAGGCTGCCTATCAGGAGATCCTCGACAAGGTCGAGGCCAAGCTGATCGAGTGCAAGCCGAACGTGAAGGCCTACTGGTCGGGCGGCGACGAGCTGCTCAACCTGATGCGCTCGGGCGAGACCGTCGCCTCGATGGCCTGGGATACCGGCGGCTGGAAGCTCAACGCCGAGAACCCCGACATCACCTTCGTCGCCCCGACCTCGGGCGCGCTGGGCTGGATCGACACCTTTGCCCTGCCGGCGAAGGGCAAGAACGATCAGGCCGCCTATGACTGGATCAACTTCGTGATGCAGCCCGAGAACGCGGCGATGATCACCGCGGCGGCCGGCAACTTCACCGCCTCGGCGGGCTCGGACGAATATGTCGACGATGCGCTCAAGGCGCGCTACCAGGCGAGCTTCCCGCCCGAAGCGGTGGACAACATCAAGTGGTATCCGCCGGTGCCGGCGGGGCTCGAAGCGCTCGAGGGCGCCGTGCTCGACCGGGTGAAGGCGGCCAACTGACGCCAGCCCGCAACCTTCCGGCTCCCGCCCCCGTGGCGGGAGCCCTTCGCTTGTCTGCACCGGAGGCGTGATGCCCGAACCGATTCTCGAATGCCAGTCGCTCACCCGGACCTTCGGCGATTTCCGCGCCGTCGACGAGGTTTCGTTCAGCGTGCCCGAGGGCTCGTTCTTTTCGATTCTCGGCCCCTCCGGCTGCGGCAAGACCACGATCATGCGGATGATCGCGGGCTTTCTCGAGCCGACCTCGGGCGATATCCGCATCCGGGGGCGCTCTATTCTCGACGTGCCGCCCAACAAGCGGCCGGTGAACATGGTGTTCCAGCACCTTGCGCTCTTCCCGATGATGAATGTCGCCGACAACATCGGCTACGGGCTGCGGCGCAAGAAGATGCCGCGCGCCGAGATCGCCCGGCGCGTTGACGAGGTGCTCGAGCGCATCGGCCTGCCGGGGATCGGCAAGCGCCGGGTCGACGAGCTTTCGGGCGGGCAGAAGCAGCGCGTGGCCATCGCCCGCTGCATGGTGATGGAACCCGACGTGCTGCTGCTCGACGAGCCGCTCGGCGCGCTCGACCTGAAACTGCGCGAGCGCATGAAGGTCGAGCTCAAGCAGTTGCAGGCCGATTTCGGCACCACCTTCATCTATATCACCCACGACCAGTCAGAGGCGCTGGTGATGTCGGACCAGATCGCGGTGATGAACCAGGGCCGGTTCGAGCAGGTGGGTTCGGGCACCGATCTCTACTACCGCCCCGAAACCGCCTTCGTCGCCGGATTCGTGGGCGATTCGAACCGCTGGCGCGGCAAGGTGGCCGATGTTTCCGGCAGCCAGGTGCGGGTGATCACCGACGGCGGGCTCTCGATGACCGCCACCGGGCGCGGGCGGGCGCTGGCCCCCGGCGAGCGGGCCGAGATCTTCGTGCGCCCGGAAGCGATTCGCATCGGCCACACCGAAGACGACGTGGCCCGGTTCGAGAACCGCCTTTCGGCGCGGGTCGACTCGCTGCTGTTCAACGGGGCCGCCTCGCGCGCCCTGCTCAGCCCCGACGGGGGCGGCGACGAGATTGCCGTGGCACTGCCGCAGTCGGGCGAGTTTGCCCATCTGCGCCGGGGCGACGTGGTGCATGTCGGCTGGACGGG
>RFKM01000212.1 GCA_003694465.1 Alphaproteobacteria bacterium | reverse complement strand
TCGCCGAACTGTTCGACGACATCGGCGCGGCGGGGCTCGACGAAGAGCTCGTGGCCGGTCCGGAAGCGGCAGAAGAGGCGGAAGAGGCCGACAAGGAGGCCTGAGCTTCCTCGCCCGCGGGGCCGGGCATTCCGGGCCCGTTGGCACCAGAACGGGGGCCGCGCCGCTGCGCGGCCCTTTTTCGTGCGCCCTGCCCGCCCCCCAACCATACCCTCAACGACCGGCGCGGCGACGACACCTTCGTCTTTGCCGCTGCCACCGACAGCGGCAAGGGGGGTGCGGCCGACCGGATCATGGATTTCTCGCTCAGCGAAGACATGATTGACCTCGGCGCCCTCGGCGGCAGCGCAACCGTGAGCCTTGCCGACAAGGGCTTCGGCACCCTCGTGAAGGTCGATGCCGATGGCGACGGGACGGTCGATTTTCACATCAAGGTCATCGGCACGCACGGGCTTACGCTCGAGCATTTCATTCTCTGAGCGCCCCCGCGCGCCGGCCCAAGGGCAAGGCCCGCCGGGGCCGGTTGCCGCCTTCAGCCGCGCAGCCGGCGCATGGTGGCGAGCATGCGCACGCGCACCTCTTCGGGCTCGGCCGCAACCGCGCCCATCAGCGCCCTGAGGTCGGCCCGGGCGCTGTGCATCCGGTCGACGAGGTCGAGGACCATCGCCAGCGCCTCGTCCTCGAGATCGAAGGCATCGGCCAGTTCGCAGGCAAGGGCGAGGCGGGCGCGGTCGACCGCCCGATAGGGCGCCGCCCCCCGCTCGACCCGGGTCACGATCCCGGCGCGCGCAAAGCGCTCGAGCCGCCGGCCCGTCAGCCCCGGCACTTCGGCAAGCAGCATCTCGACGGTGTAGTCGCGTCTCATGGTCTCGCTCATGCCTTCATCCCCCTGCGCGGATCGAAGCCGTGTTTCGCCTGCCACTCCTTCATGCAGCGGGCGAGATCGTCGTCGATCTTCGGCGGCGTGACGATCTTCAGCTCGACGAGCTGATCACCGGCCGGCCCGCGCGGCGGCTTCACCCCCCGCCCCTTCAGGCGCAGGACCTGCCCGCTGTTGGCCCCCTTCGGAATGGTCATGTTGACCTTGCCGTCGATCGTCGGCACCGGCACCTTGGCGCCGAGCACCGCCTCGTCGATGCCGATCGGCAGGACGACCCGGATATCGTTGCCCTCGCGGCTGAACACCGGGTGCGGGGCGATGTGGACGGTGATCAGCGCATCGCCCGGCGCGCCGCCATTGATCCCCGGCTGGCCCTTGCCGCGCAGCCGGATCGTCTGCCCCTCGCCGATCCCCCGCGGGATCTTGACCTCGAGCGCCGCGCCGTCGGGCAGGGTGATGCGGGTGCTGCCGCCGCGGGCGGCGTCGAGAAACGGCACTTCGAGCCGGTAGCGCACATCGGCGCCGTTGAGGCGCACGTTCTCGAAGCCGTGGCCGGCAAAACCCTGCGAGCTGCGCCCGCCGCGCCCGCGCAGAAACTCGGCAAAGATGTCCTCGGCGTCGAAATCCTCGTAGCGCGCGCCCTGCCGATAGGGGTTCGCCCCGGCTTCGGCAAAGTCGCGGTAATATTGCCGCTGCTGGTACTGGGGCGTTTCGTTGCCCATCTCGTCGATCTCGCCCCGATCAAAGCGGGCGCGCTTTTCCGGATCCTTCAGCAGGTCATAGGCCGCCGAGGCCGCCTTGAACTTCTCCTCGGCCGCCTTGTCATCGGGGTTGAGGTCCGGATGGTGCGATTTGACGATGCGTCGGTAGGCCTTCTTGATCTCGTCCGCGGTCGCGGTTTTCGAAACCCCGAGCGCCGCGTAAGGGTCGAATGCCATACGCGTCTCCTTTCACTGTTCCCTGGCCGGCCCGACTGGCCGACCTCGTCTTGCCCAACATATTGGTTTGCGAAGGGGATTTGTCGAGGGGCGACTCGGGACAACTTGCCCCATCGTCAAGGGCGACGGGGATACCCGGATATTCGGTTTCTCGCTTGCCGAAGACCTCAGCGCCTTCAGCGGAATCGCGACTGTCAGCTTCGCCAAGAAGGGCTTCGGCACTCTCGTGAAGGTCGATGCCGACAACAACGGGACGGTCGATTTCCACATCAAGGTGATGCATGTGAACCACCTGACGCAGGACGATTTCATCTTCTGACCGGAGCCGCACAAAAGGAAAAGGCCGCCCCCGGGGGGCGGCCTTTCGCATCGGGATCGGGAGAGGTCACTCCTCGTCGAGCGCCTCGAGGGCCTTTTCCAGATCGGCTTTCGAGACCTCCTTCTCGGTCACCTCGGCCGCCTCGGCGATGTGGTCGATGACCTTGTCCTCGAAGATCGGCGCCTGGATCTGCTGACGCATCTCCGGGTTCTGGGCAACGAATTCGAAGAAGGCGCGCTCCTGCCCCGGGTATTGCCGGGCCTGGTTCATGATCGCCTGGGTCAGCTCGGCCTCGGTCACCTCGACCTCGGCCTTGCGGCCGATCTCGGCCAGAAGCAGCCCCAGCTTCACCCGCCGGCGGGCCAGCTTGCGGTGCTCGTCGGTGATCTCGATCTCGCCGTGATCGTGGCCATGCTCCTCGGGGTGCTCCTCGTGCCAGAGCTGGTGGGCGATCTGGCTGGCCTCGGCCTCGACGAGCGACTCGGGCAGATCGAACTCGACGGTCTCGTCGAGCCGGTCAAGCAGGGCGCGCTTCATCACCGCCCGGGCGGCGCCCTTGTATTCGGCCTCCAGCCGCTCGGCGATCTGGGCCTTCAGTTGCGCCAGATCCTCGGCGCCGTATTTCTTCGCGAGCTCGTCATCGACCTCGGCCGGCTTCTGCTCCTTGACCGCCTTCACCGTGCAGGAGAACACCGCTTCCTTGCCGGCAAGCTGCTCGGCGCCGTAATCGGCCGGGAAGGTCACGGTCACGTCGCGCTCTTCGCCCGCCTTGACGCCGATCAGCTGGTCCTCGAAGCCCGGAATGAACTGCCCCGAGCCCAGCACCAGCGGGAAATCCTCGGCCGCGCCGCCCTCGAATTCCTCGCCGTCGATGCGGCCGACGAAATCGATGACAACCTGGTCATCCTGCTTCGCCTTCGAGCCCTTGCGGCGGTCGACGAAATTCGGCGCGTCCTTGGCCAGCGAGGCCAGCG
>RFKM01000211.1 GCA_003694465.1 Alphaproteobacteria bacterium | reverse complement strand
TCTTCCGCACCTATGCCGGCCACTCCACCGCCCGCGCCTCGAACGAACTCTTCCGCACCAACCTCGCCAAGGGGCAGACCGGCCTTTCCGTCGCCTTCGACCTGCCCACCCAGACCGGCTATGACAGCGACCACCCGCTCGCCCGGGGTGAGGTCGGCAAGGTGGGCGTGCCCATCGCCCATCTCGGCGACATGCGGATGCTGTTCGATTCCATCCCGCTCGAGCGGATGAACACCTCGATGACGATCAACGCCACCGCCCCCTGGCTGCTGGCCCTCTACATCGCCGTGGCCGAGGAGCAGGGCGCCGACATCTCGAAGCTTCAGGGCACGGTGCAGAACGACATCATCAAGGAATACCTCTCGCGCGGGACCTATATCTGCCCGCCGAAGCCGAGCCTGCGGATGATCACCGACGTTGCCGCCTATACCCGCGCGCACCTGCCGAAATGGAACCCGATGAACGTCTGTTCCTATCACCTGCAGGAGGCCGGGGCGACGCCGGAAGAGGAGCTTGCCTTCGCGCTGGCCACGGCCACGACGGTTCTGGACGACCTGCGCGAAAAGGTGCCGGCCGAGCATTTCCCCGAGATGGTCGGGCGGATCTCGTTCTTCGTCAACGCCGGCATCCGCTTCATCACCGAAATGTCGAAGATGCGCGCCTTCGTCGAACTGTGGGACGAGATCACGGCCGAGCGCTACGGGGTGGACAACCCGAAGTTCCGCCGCTTCCGCTACGGTGTGCAGGTCAATTCGCTGGGCCTGACCGAGCAGCAGCCCGAGAACAACGTCTATCGCATTCTCATCGAGATGCTCGCCGTGACCCTCTCGAAGAAGGCGCGCGCGCGGGCGGTGCAGCTTCCGGCATGGAACGAGGCGCTGGGCCTGCCGCGCCCGTGGGATCAGCAATGGTCGCTGAGGATGCAGCAGATCCTCGCCTACGAGACTGACCTTCTGGAATATGACGACATCTTCGACGGCAACCCGGTGATTGCCGCGAAGGTCGAGGCGCTGAAGGAAGGGGCGCGGGCCGAGCTTGCCCAGATCGACGCGATGGGCGGGGCGATGGAGGCGATCGACTACATGAAGGCGCGGCTGGTGGAATCGAACGCCGCCCGCATCGCCCGGATCGAGGCCGGCGAGACGGTGGTCGTCGGCGTCAACCGCTGGACACAGGCTGCGCCCTCGCCGCTCACCGCCGGGCCGGAAGCGATCATGGTGGCCGATCCCGAAGCCGAGGCCGACCAGATTGCCCGCCTGCAGGCCTGGCGCGCGGAACGCGACGAGGCAGCCGTGCAGAGCGCCCTCGAGGCGCTGCGGCAGGCGGCGGCAAGCGGCGAGAACATCATGCCCGCCTCGATCGCCGCCGCCCGGGCCGGGGCGACCACCGGCGAATGGGGGCAGGCGGTGCGCGCCGTCTTCGGCGAGTATCGCGGCCCCACCGGCGTCAGCCGCAACCCCTCGAACCGCACCGAGGGGCTGGAGGAGATTCGCGCCCGGGTCGATGCAGTCTCGGCGGCGCTGGGGCGCCGGCTCAAGTTCGTCATCGGCAAGCCCGGCCTCGACGGCCATTCCAACGGCGCCGAGCAGATTGCCGCGCGGGCGCGTGACTGCGGCATCGACATCACCTACGAGGGCATTCGCCTGACCCCGGAAGAGATCGTCGAAAGCGCCCGGCGCGACGGCGCCCATGTTGTCGGGCTTTCGATCCTGTCCGGCTCGCACCTGCCGCTGATCGAAGAGGTAATGGAGCGGATGCGCGCCGCCGGACTGGGCGACGTTCCGGTGGTCGCCGGGGGGATCATCCCCGACAACGACGCCGAACGCCTGCGCGAAATCGGCGTGGCGCGGGTCTACACGCCCAAGGATTTCCGCCTCAACACGATCATGGAAGACATCGTCACCCTTGCCGATCCGCGCGCGCGGGCGGCGGTCTAGCGCCTGCGGACGGGGCTGGCCGAGGCGTTCAGCCCGCCGCCTGCCGCGCCGCGCCGGCCCCGGCTTCGCGGCGGCGCGCCTCGATCCAGTCATACCAGGCGTCCAGCCCTTCGCCGGTGAGCGCCGAAACCGTCAGCACCTCGATCTCGGGATTGATCCGGCGGGCGTATTCGACGCATTTGTCCACGTCGAAGGGCACGTAGGGCAGCAGATCGGCCTTGTTCAGCACCATCAGCCGGGCGGCGGCGAACATGTCGGGATATTTCAGCGGCTTGTCCTCGCCCTCGGTGACCGAGAGAATCACCACCTTTGCCGCCTCGCCAAGGTCGAACCCGGCGGGGCAGACGAGGTTGCCGACATTCTCGATGAACAGCGCGCCGCCGGCTTCGAGCGTCAGCCCATGCAGGGCGCGGTGCACCATGTCGGCGTCGAGATGGCAGCCCTTGCCGGTGTTGATCTGCACCGCGGGCACCCCGGCGGCGCGAATCCGGTCGGCGTCGTTCGAGGTCTGCTGATCGCCCTCGATCACCGAAACCGGCATCCGGGCCTTGAGGTCTTGCGCCGTGCGGGCGAGCAGCGTGGTCTTGCCCGACCCCGGCGAAGAGACGAGGTTCAGCGCCAGAACGCCCGCCGCCTCGAGATGGGCGCGGTTATGGGCAGCGGCGGCATCGTTGGCGGCAAGGATGTTTTCCTCGACCTCGATGATCCGCGCCTCCGACAGCCCCGGCGCGTGGGCGGCGCCCAGCGGCCCGTGGCCGTGGGAATGGTCATGGTCGCCGTGGTGATGGTGGTGATGATGGGGCGTGCCGTGGCCCTCGCCCTCGATCGTCACCTCCGCCCGTCCGCAACCGCATGTCGTGCACATCACGCCACCTCCAGATCCTTGACGCGCATCTCCTGCCCGCCGGTCACCTGCACAGAATAACCGCCGCAGGCGGGGCAGGCATCCCCCAGCGCCGATATCTCGATCTCGCGCCCGCAATCGTGGCACCAGGCCCGCCCGGGCACGCGCAGGATGTCGAGCCGCGCGCCCTCGGCAAGGCTGCCCCGGCTGACCGCCGAAAAGGCAAAGCGCATCGCTTCGGGCACGACGTGGGAGAGGGCGCCGATCTCGAGCCGGACCGAGGTGATGCGTTCGGCCCCGGCCCGGCGCGCCTCGCGCTCGGCGATGGAAACCACGCTTTCGGCCAGGGCCATCTCGTGCATCGCGCTCTCTCCGCCACGCCCTTCGGCTCAGCTCACCTTCACCTGCAGCATGTCTTCGCCGTCTTCGCCCACCATGTGCACCGCGCAGGCGATGCAGGGGTCGAAGCTGTGGATCGTGCGCAGGATCTCGAGCGGCTGCTCGGGGTTGGCCAGCGTATGGCCCTTGAGCGCCGCCTCGTAGGGGCCGGAGGCGCCGGCGGCATCGCGCGGGCCGGCGTTCCATGTCGTCGGCACAACGGCCTGGTAGTTGGCGATCTTGCCGTCCTCGATGACGATCCAGTGCCCAAGCGCCCCGCGCGGGGCTTCCATGTAGCCCGCGCCCTGCGCCTGTTTTGGCCATGTCCTCGGATCCCACTTCTCGGAATTGTGGGTGGCGAGGTCGCCGGCGCGGATGTTGGCGAGAAGGTCGTTGAACCAGCCGCGCATCCAGTCGACATACATCTTCGTCTCGAGGGTGCGCGCCGCCGTGCGCCCCAGCGTCGAGAACAGCGCCGTCACCGGCACGTCGAGGGTTTTCAACGTCGAATCGACGAGTTCCTTCGCCTGCGGGTTGCCGGTGGCATAGAGCATCAGCATCCGGCTGAGCGGGCCCACTTCCATCGGCTTGTCGCGCCAGCGCGGCGATTTCAGCCAGGAATAGCCGCCCTCGACGTCGAGCTGCTCGTAGGGCGGGGTCGGGCCGGTGAAGTCGAGCGTCGTCTCGCCCTTGTAGGGGTGCAGACCCTTGCCCTTGCCGCCCTCGTAGGCATACCACGAATGGTCGACATATTCGGCGATCTGGTCTTCGGCGTCGAGGTCGATCTCGTGCACCGTCGACAGGTCGCGGTCGAGGATCACCCCGCGCGGCACGAGGAAGGACGAGACGTCATTGGTGGCGCCGGTGGGATAGTCGCCGTAGGTCAGGAAATTGCCGACCCCTTCGCCCATCGCGCCCCAGTCCTTGTAGAACGAGGCGATGGCGAGCGTGTCGGGCAGGTAGGCCTGGGTGACGAATTCCTCCATCCGGTCGATGACGCGGCTCACCTCCCCAAGGTCTTCCATGTTGAGCGCGCCGTCGGAATTCGGGTCGATCGGGCAGGGCACGCCGCCGACGAGGAAGTTCGGGTGCGGGTTCTTGCCGCCGAAGATCGCGTGCAGCTTGACCACGTCGCGCTGCCAGGCGAGGGCGTCGAGGTAATGGGCCACCGCCATCAGGTTGGCTTCGGGCGGCAGCTTGTAGGCCGGGTGGCCCCAGTAGCCGCCGGCAAAGATGCCCAGCTGCCCCTGTTCGACGAAGGTTTTCAGCTTTTTCTTCACATCGGCGAAATAGCCCGGGCTCGAGCGCGGGTAATCCGAGAGCGACGACGCCAGTTCCGCCGTGGCCGCCGGGTCGGCCTCGAGGGCCGAAACCACGTCGACCCAGTCGAGCGCGTGCAGGTGGTAGAAGTGCATCACGTGGTCATGCACATGCTGCGCGGCGATCATCAGGTTGCGGATGAGCTGCGCGTTCTTCGGCACCTCGATCGAAAGCGCATCCTCGACGGCGCGCACGCTGGCGATGCCATGCACAAGGGTGCAGACCCCGCAGATGCGCTGGGCAAAGGCCCATGCGTCGCGCGGGTCGCGCCCCTTGAGGATGATCTCGATGCCGCGCACCATCGTGCCCGAGGAATAGGCCTCGGCGATGGTGCCGCCGTTCATCTGCGCCTCGATGCGCAGGTGCCCCTCGATCCGGGTGATCGGGTCAACGACCAGTCTCTTGCTCATGTTTGCGTCTCCCCTCTCAATCCTCGTCGTCGAGATACTCGGCAAGAAGCTCGGTCAGCCCCTCGACTTCGAGCTCTTCCATGCCGTGTTCTTCGAGTTGTTCCTCGAGCGTGTGGTGGCAATAGGCGCACATGGTCACCACCTTCTCGGCGCCGACCGCCTCGAACTGGCGCTTCTTGCGGTTGAAGGCCTTGAAGCGCAGGTCGGCGGCGCGTTCGTTGGCGCCGACGCCGCCCCCGCCGCCGCAGCACCAGTTCATGGTGCCGGCATCCTCGGTTTCGACGAAGTTCTCGGCGACCAGCCCCAGCAGGTTGCGCGGCTCGCGGTTGATGCCGCCGCGCCGGTTGATCTGGCACGGGTCGTGGAAGGTGAGGCGGGTGTCGTCCTTGCCCTTCGTCTTCAGTTTCCCCTCGGCGCGCAGGCGGTCGAGCAGCTCGATGATGTGCACGACCTCGAAATCGTAGGTCTTGCCGATCAGGTTCGGCCCTTCCCAGCGCAGCGCCTGGTAGGCGTGGCCGCATTCGGGGCTGATGACGCCTTTCACCTTCAGCTTTTCCGCCGCCGCGACGACCCGGCTGACCAGTGTGCGGGCCACGTCGCGGTTGCCAAGCTGAACGCCGACATTGGTTGCCTCGAACCCCTCGGTCGAGATCGTCCATGTGATGCCGGCCTTCCTGAAGATCCGGCTCATCGCCGCCAGAACGCCGGGATATTCGGCGATTTCCTGCGCCGAGAGCAGGGCCATGTAGTCGGCCCCCTCGCGGTCGAGCTCGATCGGAATGCCGGTTTCCTTCTCGGCATGGGCGATCTGCGCCTTGAGCGCCTTGTGCAGGTCGCCCATCGGGCTGCCATAGTCGGAATGGCGCTCGGCCGCGCCGACCAGTTCTTTCGGCGCATGGCCCGCGGCCGACATCCCCTCGCGCATCTTGCGGATCATCAGGGTGATGTCGTTGCCCACCGGGCAGACCAGCGTGCAGCGCCCGCACATGGTGCAGCTGTCATAGACGAGCGTTTCCCATTCGGCGAGGTCGGCGTCGGTGATCTTCTCGCCCAGCCCGAGGAGCGATTTGACCTTGCCCAGCAGGGTGTATTCGTTCGCCCAGAGCCGGCGCATCAGGTCGAGCTTGTGGATCGGCGTGAATTTCTCCTCGCCGGTTTCCTTGTAGAAGATGCAGGCCTCGGCGCAGAGCCCGCAGCTGACGCAGGTGGTAAAGAAGCTGGCCACCGGCGCGTCGATCTGTTCGCGCAGCGCGTTCAGGCCGCGTTCGAGCGTCGCAGTCATGATTCGGCTCCTTTCCGGCCCTGGATCGAGCCGTTGTAGTAGCGCGCCATGGCAAAGGTGACGGCGTGCATGAGCTTGGTGAAGGGGAAGGCCACCATCAGCGCCTCGGCCGAGAGCATGTGAATGGCCATCATCAGCGTGCCGTCGCCGAAGAGCTTGTTGACGGCGATGTAGCCGGTGACCAGCGGCAGGATCGAAAGCGTCCAGACCAGCCAGTCATCGAAAGTGGTGAGCATGCGCCGCACCGGGTTGGAAAAGCGCGTCCACGCAAGCGCGATCAGTGCCACCACGGCAACGGCCGCGGCGGTTTCGATCAGCGCCTTGTTGGCCTCGGGCCAGCCGAGCCCCGTCAGATCGGTGATGAGCGCGATATGGGCGCCCAGAAACAGGAAGGCGACGGCAAAGCCGATGTGGAAGAGATAGCCGCCGACATAGGTGACCGGCGCTTCCTTCACCATGCCCTTGCGCGGAAGCGAGCGGGTGAAGATCGTCTTGAGGCCCTGCGCCACCGGGTTGCCCTTGGGGCGGGCAAGGTCCTTCTTGCGGCCGAGCACGACGATCTCGACCACCCGCAGCAGGATGCCGCCGACCATGATCGCAAGGGCAATGTCGAACCCCGTCGTGCGGGCCCACATCAGAAGATCGAAATTCGGATTGGTCATGACTTCTTCTCCAGGTCGTGCGCATCGACGGCTTCGTGGGCGCGGGCGGCGCGGGCCTTGTTGGCCCGGCCCATCAGCCCGCCGGCAACGCCAAGGGCCGCACCCGCGGCGGCGGCGGCAAGACCCACGCGCCGGTAATCGCCGGCGGGGGTGGAGAGCGGCTTGTAGAAGCCGCCGTTGTCCCAGAAATTCGGCTCGGTGCAGCCGAGGCAGGGGTGGCCCGACTGGATCGGGAAAGACGTGCCGTCGTTCCACTTCACCGTCGCGCAGACGCTCTTCGTCGTCGGCCCCTTGCAGCCGAGCTTGTAAAGGCACCAGCCGGCGCGCGCGCCTTCGTCGTCGAAGCCTTCGGCGAACAGGCCCTTGTCATAGAAGGGCCGGCGGTAGCACCGGTCGTGGATGGTCTCGCCATAGAAGGCCTTCGGGCGGCCGAGTTCGTCGAGGTCCGGCAGGCCGAAGGTGAGGTAATGGGCCAGAACCGAGGTCATCACGATCGGAATCGGCGGGCAGCCCGGCACGTTGATGATCGGCTTGTCGGTGATGATGTCGCCCACGGCAACGGCGCCGGTCGGGTTCGGGTTGGCATGGGGAATGCCGCCGAAGGCCGCGCAGGTGCCGACGGCAACGATCGCCGCCGCGCCGGCGGCGGTTTCCTTCAGCATCTCGAGGTTCGAGATCCCTGCGATGCAACTGTACGCGGGGTTGTCGACCGGGATCGAGCCATCGACGACGAGAAGATACTTGCCGTAATTCGCTTCCATCGCCGCAAGGCGCGCCTCTTCGGCGGCGGTGCCGGAGGCGGCCATGAGGGTGTGGTGATAATCGAGGCTGACGGCGTTGAAGATCAGGTCTTCGATGGTCGGTGCGGCCGAGCGGGTGATTGATTCGGTACAGCCCGTGCATTCCTGGAAACTCAGCCAGATGACCGAGGGGCGCGCGGCGTTCTCGAGCGCCCATGCGATTTTCGGCGCCAGCGCCGGCGGCAGGGCCAGGGCCGAGGTCAGGGCGGCGCAGTATTTCATGAAACCCCGTCGGCTGATGCCATTTGCCCGCAGGAGTTCGGGAAGCAATGGTCTTTCAGTCATGGGCCTGTCCTCCTGGTGATCTGGCGTCGAACGCGGCAAGCCGCTCGGCAAGGTCCGCGCGCCCCTGCGCGGCATCGCCCTGTTGGGTCTTGAGAATGTCGGGAATGAGGGTGACCTCGATGAAGCGCGAAAGCGTCTCGCCCCGCTCGTCGAAATGGTCGATCCGCCAGACGCCGGGAACGCCGGTCTCGGCAACGATGCTCCGGCCCAGGGCCTCGATCGTCGCGGTCACCTCGCCGGGGCCGAGCAACTCGTCGAGAAGCCGCTCGTCGCCGGGGCCGAAGGGGAAGGCGCCAAGGTCGATCGTCGTCGCCTCGCCGCTGTCCAGAAGCCGGTCGAGCGCGGCAAGAACCTCGGTGAGAACCGGCCGGGCGTTTCCGGTGGCGATGTGGGATTTCAATTCTTCCAGGGCATTGGCCGAACCGGCATGCCCGTGTGGCAATGGCATCTGCGCACCCTCGCGTTACCTCCCGGTCACAAGCGAAAATGGCGCAGGGGGCCGCCGCGCCCCATGATCCATGTCAATTCGAATGTGTTTATTTGTTTGACGCCTGCAGAGGCGCCTGCCAGCGCGCCACCAGATCGAGCACCGCCCGCGCCGCGCGCGGCACCGCCGCCGCGACCTCGGCCGTCATCGCTTCGCCCACCCCGATATGGGCGGGCTGGATGCCGACGAGGGCGCGCCGCTCGGGGACCGCTTCGCGCAGGCGCAGCCCGTCGAGCATGTCGTCGAGGCCGATGTCATGCGGGTTGCGCCCGCGGGTGCGCAGGAAACGGTCCATCTCTCCGCCCTCGAACAGACGGATCGTGCCCGCTTCGGCGTCGAGCGACGCGGCATCGATGATGACCATCGCCTCGGCATTCTCCATCTCCACCAGCAGGGTCAGGCCCATGGTGCCGCCGTCGAGGGTGCGGATGCCAAGGCCCGCGGCCTCGGGCGCCGCGGCGACGGCCTCGGCCACCCGCACGCCGACCTGCTCGTCGGTCAGAAGGATGTTGCCAAGGCCGAGAACGAGGGTGGTCGGGTTGCGCCGGGTCATGGGCAGGAGCATAGTGGCGCCAGTTGGCAGTGCAAGAACGGAAGGGCGGTGTTGCCATGTGCCTGACGGTGCCGATGCGCGTGGAAGAGATCGACGGCCATCGCGCGCGCTGCGTCGCGCTGGGCGAAGAGCGCTGGGCCGACCTGATGCTGATGGGCGACGACCTGCCGAAGGTCGGCGACTACGTGGCCATTCACCTCGGTTTCGTGCAGCGGGTGGTGCCGGAAGCCGAGGCAATGGAAAGCCATCGGCTGTTTGAAGAAATCGCCGAGACGCTGGCGCGGCAGACGCCGGAGACCTGACGGGCGACAGGGCGGCGGCGTGGTCGGGGGGATGCCCCGGGCCTCGAAGGTGCGCCCGCAGGCCTTCTTCCTGCGTGCCCTGCGCCGCCCCCCGTTGACGCAGGGCAGGGCGATGCGGGTTTTCAACCCGGCGCCGTGCGCTGCAAACCACGCGAATCTAGATTCGTGGATTCGACGGGCCAGGCCGAACGCGCCGCTCCCCTTCGCACTCACCTCGTGCCCGCGCTCACCATGCCCGGAACTCTCCTGACCATCCGCCCGCGCCCCGACCGGTTGCCGCCGATATCCGGCCCGCCGCCGCCGGCCGTTTGACACCCTGCC
>RFKM01000210.1 GCA_003694465.1 Alphaproteobacteria bacterium | reverse complement strand
CTACAACCATATTGACGTGGATGCGGCCCGCGCCCGGGGCATCGCGGTCACGAACACCCCCGGCGTGCTGACCGACGCCACCGCCGACCTTGCCCTGACCCTGCTTCTGGCCACCGCGCGCCGGGCTGGCGAGGGGGAACGGCTGCTGCGCGCCGGGCGCTGGAGGGGCTGGCACCCGACCCAGCTGCTCGGCACCGAGGTCACCGGCAAGACGGTCGGCATCGTCGGCATGGGCCGGATCGGCACCGCCATCGCCCGGCGCTGTCATTTCGGCTTCTCGATGCCGGTGGTCTTTTTCAACCGCTCGCCGCGGAAACCCGATTTCCCCGCGACCCAGCTGCAAAGCCTCGACGCGCTGGCCGAAAGCGCCGATTTCGTCGTCGTCGCCGTTCCGGGCGGCGCCGAAACCCGCCACCTGATCGACGCGCCGTTCTTCGCGGCGATGAAACCCACCGCCATCTTCGTGAACATTGCCCGTGGCGACGTGGTTGATGAAGCGGCCCTCATCGAGGCTCTGCGCGCGGGCGAGATTGCCGGCGCCGGCCTCGATGTCTACGAACACGAGCCCGAGGTGCCCGCGGCGCTGACGGAAATGGAAAACGTCACGCTCCTGCCGCATCTGGGCTCGGCCACGCGCGAGACGCGCATCGCCATGGGCCGGTTGGCGGTCGACAACATCATCGCCTTCCTCGAGGGCCGGCCGCTCCCGAACCCCGTCTGAGCGCGGCTCGCTTTCCCGAAATCGCCGAACGGCGCGTGCTGGGCGCGATGCCCGGGGTGTCAGCTCACGCCGCCGGCCGGGACAAGCCACGTGACCTTGCCCCCGGTGACGGGTGTGACGGGCGCCGGCCGGGGCATCTGAGGGGAAACGTCCCGCGCGGTTTCGGCAAGGGCGACGAACATCGCCTCGTCGATGCTTTCGGCGGTGCGCGTCAGACCGTTGGCCTGGGCGAAGGCTTTCAGATCGGCCAGAACGTCAATCATCCAGTCGTTGGGCATGAGGGGCTCCCGTCCGGTTGGGGTGGGTTGGAACGCAACAAGAACGTTATGGAGCCGAATCGGTTAAGCCATCGTGAACAGGAGGCGAACAAACGGCCGCCCGGGGGCGGCCGCCGTTTCGCGTGGCGGGTTCAGCCCTTGCGGCTGGCCTCGAGCACGTCTTCGAAGGTGCGCAGGCCGGTCGTCGGCGCCTGAACCAGCACCGCCATGTTGCCGGGCTTGTGTTCGTTGCGGAGCATCTTCATGTGTGCCAGCGGAATTTCTTCCCACGGGAAGACCTCCGACATCGATGGGTCGAGCCTGCGTTCCACCATCAGCTTGTTGGCGCTCGCGGCCTGCTTGAGATGGGCGAAATGGCTGCCCTGAATGCGCTTCTGGTGCATCCAGACGTAGCGGGCATCCATGGTGAGGTTGAAGCCCGTGGTGCCGGCGCAGATCACCACCATGCCGCCGCGCTTGACCACGAAGGTGGAGACCGGGAAGGTCGCCTCGCCGGGGTGCTCGAAGACCATGTCGACGTTCACGCCCTTGCCGGTGATGTCCCAGATCGCCTTGCCGAACTTGCGCACCTCGGAAAACCACGCCTTGTATTCGTCGGTGCCGACCTTCGGCAGCTGGCCCCAGCAGTTGAAATCGCGCCGGTTGATGACGCCCTTTGCGCCGAGACCCATGACGAAATCGCGTTTGCTCTCGTCGGAAATCACCCCGATGGCATTGGCTCCGGCGGTGTTGATGAGCTGGATCGCGAAGCTGCCGAGCCCTCCGGAGGCCCCCCAGACCAGCACGTTCTGCCCCGGCTTGAGCTCGTGCGGGTGGTGGCCGAAGAGCATCCGGTAGGCGGTGGCCAGCGTCAGCGTGTAGCAGGCGCTTTCTTCCCAAGTCAGATGTTTCGGGCGCGGCAGCAGCTGCTGCGCCTGCACGCGGGTGAACTGGGCGAAGGAGCCGTCGGGGGTTTCATAGCCCCAGATCCGCTGGCTGGGCGAAAACATCGGGTCGCCGCCGTTGGTTTCCTCGTCGTCGCCGTCGTCCTGGTTGCAGTGGATGACAACCTCGTCGCCCACCTTCCAGTTCTTCACCTTGCGCCCGACCTTCCAGACGATCCCGGCGGCGTCGGAGCCGGCGATGTGGTAAGGTGCCTTGTGCACGTCGAAGGTCGAGATCGGCACCCCGAGCGCGGCCCAGACGCCGTTGTAGTTGACGCCCGCCGCCATCACCAGAACCAGAACCTCGTGGCTGTCGATCTCGGGCACGTCCACGACCTCGACCTGCATCGCCTTGTCGGGTTCGCCGTGGCGCTCGCGCCGGATCGTCCAGGCATACATCTGCTTCGGCACATGGCCGAGGGGCGGCATCTCGCCGATTTCGTAGAGGTCTTTCTTTGGCGCGTCGTAATCGCTGATCGCCGGGTTGGTATCGAGTGCCATCGGGGCCTCCATGCGTGGCAAGTCCGGAATGCTGCGATGCGGAATCGCAGGGTGCTGATGCAGCATTACGAGGCGCCTCGCAAGATTGCAACCGAAAAGGAAGCGATATTGAAATTTTATGTCGCTCGCGTTTCGCCGGCGGCCGAGGCGGTTTCGCCCCCCGGCAAAACGGCGGGCGCGCCGCGCAGATGGGCGATGGAATTGGCATAGAACTGCAAGATCGGCCGGTCGGGCGGGTTGATCCGGCAGGCTGCGCCGTCACAACGCACGATCTGGCGCATCTCGAGCAGCGAGAGGCCGATCTCTGCCGCTTCCCGCCGGTCTGCGCCGGGCAGATGCAGATGCGCCCCGCGCGCGGCAAATTCGTCGGCCAGCGCCGCGGCGCGGTCCACGATCTCTTCGCGGCGCGCGCCGTCGGCTTCGAGCAGCACCGTCGCCACCAGCGGCACTGGCAGAACCGGCACCGCGCCGCGCACCCGGTCCATCAGAAGATGGGCGAGCTCTTCGGTTTCCGTCGCCGGCGCGCCCTCGTGCCCGGACAGGAATGCGCCGAGCGAAACGGGCTGGCCGAAGCCGACGGCCGCAGAGCCGAACCGGTGGAACCGGCCGAAAAGCCGTTGCACGAGGTGCCGCCCGACATGCCGCGCCACGTCGCTCCAGCGCAGGCGGAAGCGGCGCTCGCCGGAAATGCCCGCCGCCACCAGAACCCGGTCTTCGAGAACCCGGTCGTAGTTCAGCGCCACCGGCACGAAGACCACGTCGCGCCCGCGCCCGGGCTCGAACCCCTCGACGATATAGTTGATCAGCCCCATCCGCGGTGCCCCCACCGCCCCGGTGAGGCTCAGGCCGCCCTCGGGGAAGATCGCCTGCGTCGTGCCCTCGGCGGTGGCGATCTGAACGTATCGGGCCAGAACCCGCCGGTAGAGCGGGTTTTCCGAGCGGCGGCGGATGAAATAGGCGCCCATCATCCGGATCAGCCCCGAGAGCGGCCAGCGCCGCGCCCATTCGCCCACCGCATAGGACAGGTGCGAGCGCTCCGAGGCCAGCCACGTGACCAACACGTAATCCATGTTCGAGCGGTGATTGATGGCAAAGACCACCGTCGCTTTCGGGTCGATCCGGTCGAGCCCGGCGCTGTCGAAGGCATCGAGCCGAACCTCGTAGAGCCCGCGCGAGACCGCCCGGGCCAGCCGGATCGCGAGGCCGAAATAGGCGAAGGCCGAGAAGCGCGGCACGATCTCGCGGGCAAAGCGGCGGGCCGTCTCGAAGGCGACCTCTTCGGGCAGGCCCTTGGCGCGGGCGTAATCGGCGATCGCCTCGGCCACCTTCGGATCGTAGATCAGCCGCTGGATCATGTCGTGGCGGCGGGCGAGCTTGAAGGGTTCGATCGGCCGGGTCAGGCGCCTGTTGAGGTCGGCCACGGCCCGTTCGAGCCGCTTGCGGAAGAACCACCGCACCGACGGGAACAGGAAGTGCGAGGCGAAGGTCACCGCCGCGAAGAGCAGCAGCAACACGAGCAGCCAGAGCGGCATTTCCACGGTGCGCGTCATGGCCGGAGAGTTTCACCTTGGCGCCGCCCGGTCCAGCCTTGCCGGGGCGCGGCGCGAGAAACCTTTTTGCTCCCGTCGCCTTTGCGCTACACTGGGCCGGCATTTTGCAGGAGGTGTTTCATGCGGGTCTTGCCGATTTCCCGGACCGTGGCGCTGGCAGCGGGGCTTGTCGCCCTCGCCTCGGCCGCCCTTGCCGACAACATGGACAGGCGGGTGCGGGTGGTCAACGAAACCGGCTTCACCCTCACCCGGTTCTACGGATCGCACCGCAATGCCGCGACATGGGAGGCCGATCTCTTCGGCGAGGCGGTCTTGCCGACGGGCGATTCGGTGATCGTCAATTTCGACGACGGCACCGGCTATTGCGTCTTCGATCTGCGCGCCGAGTTCGAGGATGGCGACGTGATCGAGAAATTCGACGTCAACATCTGCGAGATCGGCACCCTCACCTACAAGTGACACGGGCCGGTTGCGGGTGCCGTCGCGCGATGGGCCAATGCGCGGGTGGTCTCTCCGGCGGGGCGGGCAAGGCGGCGCAATGAAATTCCCCTCTGTTTGGGGGTTGCGAAATTATCTTGCTTGCCGCATGTATGCTGCAGTGCAACATGAGGCCGCGACCAGCCATGACTTCAGAGCCCGGAGCAACCCGCCACGCCAGCGCCGCCGCGCCCGCCGACCGCCAAGCCGATCGCCACGTTGAAAAGGCCGATCGTCAAGCCGATCGGCCGTGGCTCTTCCGCACCTATGCCGGCCACTCCACCGCCCGCGCCTCGAACGAACTCTTCCGCACCAATCTCGCCAAGGGTCAGACCGGCCTTTCCGTCGCCTTCGACCTGCCCACCCAGACCGGCTATGACAGCGACCATCCTCTTGCCCGGGGTGAGGTCGGCAAGG
>RFKM01000209.1 GCA_003694465.1 Alphaproteobacteria bacterium | reverse complement strand
ATACTGGGTGTGCACCCTGAGGTGGATGAATCGCGGTTCCGACGGCATGGGGCGACTATAGACGCCCCG
The DNA here is from genome assembly GCA_003694465.1 of Alphaproteobacteria bacterium. Classification (GTDB taxonomy): domain Bacteria; phylum Pseudomonadota; class Alphaproteobacteria; order Rhodobacterales; family Rhodobacteraceae; genus RFKM01. Next base: position 2,625 of record RFKM01000209.1, on the reverse strand, counting down.
GCGGCGCCCCGGAAGGCGCCCCGCCCTGCCCCCGCGCCATTAGCCGCGCGCGCCCTTGCGCCGCAGCTTGCCGGCCAGACGCGAGGGCCAACCGGTCATGGTGCGCGAGATCTTGGCGAGAATTTCCTTCGAGACCCGCTTTTCGATGTCGTCATAGGTCGCCTCGCCGTGGAGCAGGTCGAAAAAGGCCTGACGCATCGTCTGCGAATGGGTGAGCTTTTCGCGGAACAGCCCGCTCAGCGTGCTCGAAAAGGCGTATTGGCGCAGCCGTTTCGCCTTGTCGAGCTCGTGCTCGACGTAGCGGATGCGCGGGCGGTAGACGTCGAGCGCCGTCTCGGGCGCGCCCGCCTTCAGCGCCTCGGCCGCCGCTTCCGCCGCCTCGGCGCCGGTTTCCATCGCATAGGCCAGCCCTTCGCCGGTGAGCGGGTCGACATAGCCTGCCGCATCGCCTGCCAGCAGAATCGCGCCGCGCCCCGGCACCGGCTTGTAGTCGCCCAGCGGGATATGCGCGCCCTTGATCTTTACCGCGTCCGGGTCGGCGCCTTCGAGCTTGAGATACCGCGCCATGCGCGCCTTCAGGTCCTGATCGACGCCCTTGATCGCGCCAAGGCCGATGGTCTGGGACTGCTTCTTGGGAAAGTTCCAGCCATAGCCCCAGTGGACGATGCGGAAGTCGATCGACATCAGCGCCTCGTCCTCGCAGGGCACCGGCGCCTCGGTCTCGAAGGCAAAGCCGATCTTGTCGTCGTCGAAGGCGGCGCCGAAGAGGTGGCGGGCAACGGGGCTGGCGGCGCCGTCGGCCCCGATCAGCACCCCGTAGGCGAGCACTTCGCCGGTGCTCAGCTCCAGCCGGCGGGCGGCGTCATCGATTCGCTGCACCCGCACGCCCTGAAAATCGTCGGCCCCGGCGGCGATCGCCTCGTTCAGCAGCCGGTGGTCGAGATCGAGCCGGTAGGTGTAGGTGAGATCATACGGCGCGGTAAAGCGCACCAGCTCCTCGCCATCCCACTTGAAGGCGACCTGCCGCGAATAGAGGAAGTGCTCGTGGTCGGGTTCGAGGCCGAAGACGCGCTTCATCGCCTTGTGCCCGCGCCCCGAGAGCAGCGCCCCGCACAGCTTCACACGTGGGAACACGGCCTTGTCGATCACCGCCACCGAAAGGCCGAGGCGGCGGGCCTGTCGCGCCGCGGCCGAACCCGCGGGGCCTGCTCCGATCACCACCACATCATAGGATTTCACCGCGTCACTCATCGCCCGCTCCCGTCAGTTCCCGGCGGTTTTACGCGAAACGTCCTCCAAGGAAAAGGCAACATCGCGCCGGGCGAGCCAATCGGCGAAGGCCGCCACCTTGTCGGTCAGATCGCAGGTCGGCGGCAGGCTGTCGAGATGGGCCTGGTAGGCGAGGCGCAGCTGCAGCTGCTCGTCTTTCGAAAGGTCTTTCCATTCGCGCATGTGGCACCTCGCAGGGTTGAAACGGTCCGCTCTCGGGCTCACATATGCACAAACACGAATTTGGAGAACAGGACCAATGGCCGCCCCCCTGAAAATGACCTGCCTCGAATGTGGCGCGGTGAACCGCGTGCCCGCCGACAAGCTCGGCGCCGGGCCGAAATGCGGCACCTGCGGCGCACGGCTCAACGACGGCAAGGTGCGCGAGATCGACGCCGACACCCTCGCCAAGGCCGCCCGCAACGACGGCACGCCCCTGCTCGTCGATTTCTGGGCACCCTGGTGCGGGCCGTGCCGGATGATGGCGCCGGAATTCGCGAAAGCCGCCCAGACGCTGGCCCCGAACGCGCGCCTTGCGAAGATCAATACCGAGGAATTTCCCAAGGTTTCGATGAAGAACAACATCCGCGGCATCCCGACGATGATTCTCTACCAGAACGGCCGCGAGGTTGCCCGCCAGTCGGGCGCGGTGCCCGCCAGCGCCATCGTCCAATTCGTCCGCGCGAAGGCGAAAGTGCCGGCCTGATCGGGGCGCGGCGGCGGGCGAAAATCCTGCCGGTTTGTGCTTGACAGTCGGCGCCGGAGAGGCCAGATAGCACCGCGTTGGGGCCTTAGCTCAGCTGGGAGAGCGCGTCGTTCGCAATGACGAGGTCAGGGGTTCGATCCCCCTAGGCTCCACCAAAACCCTCCGCCGCCAATCCTGGGAATGGTCGTCGTGCGGCCGCCTGCCCGCGCCCGCCGGCGGCCCAACGCCCGTCAGAGCCGGTCGCGCAGCGAGAACCAGACCATCCCGAGCACCAGCAGCGGCCAGCGCAGGAGCGCCCCGCCGGGAAAGCGCGGCGTCGGCACCTCTGCCATGAGGTCGAACCGCCCCGCCTGCCCGAGCATCGCCTCGGCCGCCAGCTTGCCGCCCAGCGTCGCCATCGCCACACCGTGGCCGGAATAGCCGCCGACGGCGAGGATGTTCCCGGCGAGGCGCTCGAAATGCGGCATCCGGTTGAGCGTTATGCCCAGGGTCCCGCCCCAGGCGTAGTCGATCTTCGCCCCCGCCAGCTGCGGGAAGATCTCGAGCATCGGCCCTCGCGCCTTCGCGGCGATGTCGGGCGGGAAGCGCCAGCCATAGCTCTCGCCACCGCCGAACAGCATCCGCCCGTCCTGCGACAGGCGGAAATAGTT
>RFKM01000208.1 GCA_003694465.1 Alphaproteobacteria bacterium | reverse complement strand
CGCAAATGGGAAGAGAGCCGCCGCCGCCTGCATGAAGAAGCCGGCCACTCCGGCCCGGCGTGACCATTCGCCCGCTTGACCGAAGCCCGCGGCCCCGGTTCAGCATCCTGCGCAAAAGGAGCACCGCAATGAAAAGGATCATCGCCTACGTGATTGGCGCCGCGCTCATCGTGCTCGGGGCCATCGCGCTCTTTGGCGCTTTCGAGGATTTTCGCGCCGGCGGCACGACCGACCGCCTTGCGCAGGAATTTCTTGCGCCGATCTCGCTGTTCATCGTCGGGGGCTTTGCCATCTGGATGGGCCGGCAGACGGGAAGGCGCGGCTAACTGCGGCGCCGCAGCGCCGCGCGGCGAGCACCCCGCGTTCGGCCGCAATCCACGCGAATCTAGATTCGCGTGAGTTTGGCCGTTCTGGCGAGGGCCTCGACATCGGCGCGCCGGCACAGCTCGGTGCCATCGGTCATCACCGCCGCCGATGCCGCCGCGACCCCCTGAACGAGGGCCTCTTCCCAAGCGGCGCCGCGGCTGCGCGCCAATGTAAATGCGCCGACGAAACTGTCGCCCGCGCCGACCTTGGAGCGCACCTTCACCTTCTCGGTGACCGCATGCCAGCGCTTGCCGTTCTCGACCAGCACCGAACCGTTCTCGCCCATGGCCAGAACGACCACCTCGGCAACCCCGCGCGTGACCAGCTCTTCGGCGAAATCGGCCACTTCGGTGGTGGTTCGCAATGGCCGGCCGGCGAGTTCGGCGCTCTCTTCACCGTCGAGCCGCAGAACGTGCTGGCGCGCCGAGCCGATGCCGAGCAGGGCCTTCATCGCCTTGCCGGAGGTGTCGAGAATCAGCTTCCCGCCGCGCTCCTCGACGATGGCCGCCAGATCGGCGGGAAAATGCAGCGGCACCCCCGGCGGCTGGCTGCCCGACAGGACCACGAAGCTGCCGTCGCCCATGGCCCGGTCGATCGCCGTCAGCGCCTCATGGGCATGTTCGCTGTCCCAGCGCGGCCCGGGCATCACGAAGCGGTATTGCTCGCCGGTGTCGCGGTCGATCACGGCGAGCGACTGGCGGGTCTCGCCCGGGATCGCGAAGGCGATCGGCACGATCGGCTCGTTGGCGAGCAGCGAGAGATATTGCTGCCCGTTGAACCCGGCGAGCGCGATCAGCGCCAGCGCCCGCCCGCCCAGGATGCCGACGGCCCGGGCAACGTTCACCCCGCCGCCGCCCGGTTCCAGCACCGGCCTTTCGCAGCGCAGCTTGGCCTCCGGCCGCACATGATCGACGGTGGTCGACATGTCGAGCGCCGGGTTCAGCGTGATCGTCAGGATATCCGGCATTTCGCCCTCTCTCGCGCGGTCGCGTTTGCGCTAACACTACCCCTTTGCGCTGTGTGCCTCAACAGCATTCCCCACCGGCGCGCTGCCCCGGCGCGCGCGCTGCCGCGCATCCCCATTGACGAAACCGCCTTTCCCCCGCATATCCCGCCATCATGACCGATCTCGCCCATATCCGGAATTTTTCCATCGTCGCACATATCGACCACGGCAAATCGACCCTGGCCGATCGTCTCATCCAGGAGACGAAAACCGTCGCCGACCGCGACATGAAGGAACAGCTGCTCGATTCGATGGACATCGAGCGCGAACGCGGCATCACCATCAAGGCCAACACCGTGCGCCTCGAATACGATGCCGACAACGGCGAGCATTACGTGCTCAACCTGATCGACACGCCGGGTCATGTCGACTTTGCCTATGAAGTCAGCCGCTCGATGCAGGCGGTGGAAGGCTCGCTCCTCGTGGTTGACAGCACCCAGGGCGTCGAGGCCCAGACGCTGGCCAATGTCTATCAGGCGATCGAGGCCGACCACGAGATCGTGCCGGTGCTCAACAAGATCGACCTGCCGGCCTCCGACTGCGACAGGGTCGCCGAGCAGATCGAAGACGTGATCGGCATCGACGCCACTGACGCCATTCAGGTGAGCGCAAAGACCGGCGTCGGCATCCACGAGGTGCTCGAGGCCATCGTTCACCGCCTGCCGCCGCCGGAGGGAAACCCCGATGCGCCGCTCAAGGCGATGCTCGTCGACAGCTGGTATGACCCCTACCTCGGGGTCGTCGTGCTGGTGCGGATCATCGACGGCAAACTGCGCAAGGGCGACCGGATCCGGATGATGCAGACCGGCGCCGTCTACCCGGTCGACCGGATCGGCGTCTTCCGCCCGGCGATGGAGCCGGTGGAAGAACTCGGCCCCGGCGAGATCGGCTTTCTGACCGCCTCGATCAAGCAGGTGCGCGACACCCGCGTCGGCGACACGATCACCACCGAGAAGAAGGGCTGCGCCGAGCCCCTGCCCGGCTTCAAGCCCTCGGTGCCGGTGGTGTTTTGCGGCCTGTTCCCGGTTGACAGCAACGAGTTCGAAGACCTGCGCGATGCCATCGAGAAGCTGGCGCTGAACGATTCCAGCTTCAGCTTCGAGATGGAAACCTCGGCGGCCCTCGGCTTCGGCTTCCGCTGCGGCTTTCTCGGCCTTCTGCACCTCGAAGTGATCCGCGACCGGCTCGAGCGCGAATATGGCATCGAACTGATCACCACGGCACCTTCGGTGGTCTATCACGTCTACCTGAAGGACGGGACAATGCAGGAACTGCACAACCCCGCCGACATGCCCGACCCGACGCTGATCGACCATATCGAGGAGCCGCGGATCAAGGCGACGATCCTCGTGCCCGACGAATACCTCGGCGACGTGCTCAAGCTCTGCCAGGACCGGCGCGGCATCCAGCTTGACCTGACCTATGCCGGCTCGCGCGCGATGGTGGTCTATGACCTGCCGCTCAACGAAGTGGTGTTCGACTTCTACGACCGGCTGAAATCGGTCACGAAAGGCTACGCCAGCTTCGATTACCAGCTGACCGGCTACCGGGCCGACAACCTCGTGAAGATGCAGATTCTCGTCAACGAAGAGCCGGTCGACGCGCTTTCGATCATGGTGCACCGCGACCGCGCCGAAACCCGTGGCCGAGCGATGGTGGAAAAGCTCAAGGAGCTGATCCCGCGCCACATGTTCAAGATCCCGATCCAGGCCGCGATCGGCGGCAAGGTGATCGCCCGCGAAACCCTTTCTGCCCTGCGCAAGGACGTGACCGCCAAGTGCTATGGCGGCGACGCGACGCGCAAGAAGAAGCTTCTGGAAAAGCAGAAGGCGGGCAAGAAGAAGATGCGCCAGTTCGGCAAGGTCGATATCCCGCAAGAGGCCTTCATCTCGGCCCTGAAGATGGACAGCTGAAGGCGCCGGGCGCGGCGGCGCCCCCGCTTGGCCGGCTTTCGGAAAAGATCAGGGGAAACAGGGCCGGCGCGTTTTCACAAGGCCCTTGAAGCCTCTGGCGCGCCGGGGATCACCCCCGCAAGGCGCGCGCCGTTTTCTCGAAACGACTGACGCCCCGTGTTCATGGGGCAGTGCGGGCTATTCTGGCGGCAAGTCTGTCTTGGCGGGAAGTCTGTGGCGCGCTGGGGAGGATTCGAACCCCCGACCCCTTGATTCGTAGTCAAGTACTCTATCCAACTGAGCTACCAGCGCGCGGACAGGCGGGATTTAGCCGCCCGCGGCGGGCAATGCAAGGGCCAAATTCCGCTTCAGCCGTCTTCGCCGATATCGAGCCCGCGCGGCAGGTGAATCTCGAACCGCGTGCCCCCCTCGCCGGTCTCGGCCAGCACCAGCCGGCCGCCATGCCCGCGCACCAGTTCGGCGGCAATGGCAAGGCCCAGCCCCGTGCCGCCCTTCCGCCCGCCCGACGAAAACGGCTCGAACAGGGTTTCCTGCGCGCGCGGGGGCAGGCCCGGCCCGGTGTCGGCCACGGTGATGACCCATTCCTCGGGCGTCTCGGTCGCCATGACGGCGATTTCGCCGGGCCGGCCGCTGGCCACGATCGCCTGGCGGGCATTGCGCACGAGGTTGCGCAGGGCGCGGTCGATCTGCTCCGGATCGCCCCTCAGCACGAGGCTGGCGGGCACGTCCTCGGCGAAGGAAATGTCATGCTCGCCGGCGGCCAGCCGCTCGCCCTCGACCACGTCGCCCACCACTTCGGCGAGGGGAAAGCGGGTCAGACGCGGGGCCGGTTCCTCGGCGCGCCCGAAGGAGAGCGCCGATTCGGTGAGGTTGACCGCCCGGTTGATCGAAGCGATCAGTTTCGGCGCCGCCCGCTTGACCGTCGGATCGTTGCTCATCTCCATGCGGTCGGCAAAAAGCTGCGCCGTGGTCAGGATGTTTCGCAGGTCGTGACTGATCCGGGCCACCGCGCCGCCGAGCTGGGCAAGGCGCTCCTTCTGCTTCAGCGCCCCGGAAACCTGGGTTTCGAGCGCAAGCAGGGCCTCCTCGGCCTCGCGAAGCTCGCGCACCCGCGAGGCGGGGCGAATGATCCGCCGCGCGTCTTCCGGCGCCTCGCAATAGGAGATCATCTCGCGCACGACCCGCTTGATCGGGCGCACCATCAGGCTGCGCACCGCCACGAACAGGAAGGCCGCGGTGATCACCGAGATCACCAGCGAAAGCAGGAAGATGCGCCGGCCGTAGTCGATCATCGCCGCGCGCAGGGGGGCGGCGGGCATCGTCACCTCGATCTGCAACCCGCCCATGCGCACCGGCTCGCCGATCACGCGGATCACCTCGTCGCCCGGCGTCAGAAGCCGGTGGATGGCATCGCGCATCAGTTGCAGCGCGCCGGCCTCGCGCAGGTCGAAGGTGGCGGCCACCGCGCCCGGCACCGGCGACGACAGCGCCAGCTCGCGCGCCTCGTCGCGCAGGAGAACCACGTTGTAGACCCCGGCATTCTCGAGCAATTCGGCCTGGATCTTTTCGTCGACCATGTCTCCGGACAGCAGCACGAGCGAGGCGATCTGCGCCCGTTCGAGCCGGTTCTGAAGATAGTCCTGCCGGAAGCGCGCGACCGACGGCACGAAGATCAGCACTTCCGCCAGCATCACGAAGACGATGGTCAGAACCAGGAACCGCCCAGAGAGCGTGTTGAACAGGGCCCTGAAGGTCATCGGCGCCTCATGGCAGGAAGTGTTGCACTGTCTGCACGATGCGCTTCAGGCGCGGATTGTCAAACAGCCGCGGCGAGAAATAGGCCCCGGCCGCGCGTTTGGAAATCTCGGCCCGAGTCGGATAGGGCAGCACGACCCCGGCCATCTGCGACATCTTCAGCCGCGCCGAGAGCGCCAGCGCCCAGGGGGCGATCTGTTCGCCGGCATCAATCCCGACGAGCGTCGCCCCGACGGGCCGGCCGCGGTGCACCATGACCTTCAGAAAGCCCGTGGTCTCGCCGGTTGCAACGGCGCGGTCATTGCCGTCAAACCCCACGCGCACCACCTCGAGCCGCGCGCCGAAGCGGGCGCGGGCCTCGGCCTCGGTCAGCCCGACCTGTGCAAGCTCCGGCCGGGTATAGAGCGCATGCGGAATGTGATCGAAGCGCGCCCGCGCCGGCAGGCCGAAGAGCATCGCGCGGATGACGACCCCGGCCTCGTAGCCCGCCGCATGGGTAAACTGCGGGCCCCCGGTCACGTCGCCGATGGCGTAGATCCTGCGGTTGCTGGTGCGCAGGTGCGCATTCACCCGGATCGCCCCGCGCTCGACGGCAACGCCCGCCGCCTCGAGGCCAAGCCCGTCGATCGCCGGCCGGCGCCCCGTGGCGACCAGAAGATGGGTGCCCTCGAGGCGCGCGCCATCGGCCCGCAGGAGCGCGATGCGCCCGCCCTCGCGGCGCACTTCGGCGACGGGCCAGCCCTCCTCGATGCGCACGCCGCGCCCGCGCAACGCGCCGAGCACCACCTCCACCGCCTCGCGGTCGTCCCGGCCCATGGCCTCGGCGGCCTCGACGACGGTCACCTCGGCGCCCAGCGCGCGGTGGGCATCGGCCATTTCCAGCCCGATCGCCCCGCCGCCGAGAATGAGCAGATGGCCGGGGCGCTCGGGCAAATCGAAGATCGTCTCGTTGGTCAGCGCGCCCGCCTCCGCGAGACCGGGAATCGGCGGCACGGCCGGGCGCGAGCCGGTGGCGATGACGAAGCGGCGGGCCTCGATTTCTTCCTCGCCCACCCGCAGCCGGCGCGGGCCGCCCTTTACGTGCTGTCGGGTCCGATCTGTCCGGCTGCCGCGCGGGCCGCGCGTCAGACGT
>RFKM01000207.1 GCA_003694465.1 Alphaproteobacteria bacterium | reverse complement strand
GATGAAGGGCCGCGCGCGCTTTCGCTTTTCGGGCGCGCGGCCTAACCTGAACCCATGCTGCGCTTTGCCCTGACCCGCGCCCTGTCGCTCTGCCTGTCGCTGGCGGTTGCCTCGGTGGTGATCTTTGCGGCGATCGAGGTGATCCCGGGCGATCCGGCGTCTTACATGCTCGGGCTCAACGCGACGCCCGAGGCGGTGGAGGCGCTGCGCGCGCAGCTGGGGCTGAACGGGGCGCCGGCGGTGCGCTATCTGCACTGGGTCGGCGGGATGCTGCGAGGCGATTTCGGGATTTCCTACACCTACAAGGTGCCGGTGGCCGAGCTTGTCGGCGAGCGGTTGTGGATTTCGCTGCCGCTGGCGCTTTATGCGCTGGGGCTTTCGACGCTGATCGCCTTTCCGGTGGGGCTGGTTGCGGCGGCGCGGCGGGGCGGCTGGGCCGATATCGGCATCATGGGGGCAACGCAGCTGGGCATCGCGGTGCCGAATTTCTGGTTCGCGATGCTGCTGGTGCTGGTCTTCGCGGTGAAGCTGCGCTGGGTTTCGGCCGGCGGCTTTCCGGGGTGGGACGGCGGGGTCTGGCCGGCGCTCGGGGCGCTGACCTTGCCGGCGGTGGCGCTGGCGTTGCCGCAGGCCTCGATCCTGGCCCGGGTCATGCGGTCGGCGCTGATCGAGACGCTGGGGCAGGACTACATGCGCACCGCCCGGGCCAAGGGACTCACGCGCGGGCAGGCGACCCGGCGCCATGCGCTGCGCAATGCGCTGATTCCGGTGCTGACCATCATCGGCCTGCAATTCTCGTTCCTGCTGGCCGGCGCGATCATCATCGAGAACGTGTTCTTCCTGCCGGGGCTGGGGCGGCTGATCTTTCAGGGCATCACCCAGCGCGACCTGATCGTTGTCGAAAGCGTGGTGATGCTGCTGGTCTTCGCGGTGATCGTGGTAACCTTTCTGGTCGATCTGGCCTATGCGCTGGCCGATCCGCGTTTGAGGCGGCGGCGATGAGGGGGCGGCTGCAACTTGCCGCCGGGGGGGCGCTCACCGGGCTGTTCGTGCTGGCGGCGCTGGTGAGCCTCGTCTGGACGCCCCACGACGTGGCCAGCCTCTCGATCGGGGACAGGCTGCTGCCGCCCTCGGCCAGCCACCTTCTGGGCACCGATCATTTCGGGCGCGACATGCTTTCGATGCTGATGGTCGGGGCGCGCACCTCGATCGCGGTGGCGCTGGTGGCGGTGGGCATCGGCATGGGGCTGGGCGTGCCGCTGGGGCTCTTGGCGGCGGCCAACCGGGGGCGGCTCGTCGACGAGGTGGCGATGCGGGCCAACGACCTTGTCTTTGCCTTTCCGGCGCTGGTCATTGCCATCCTGATCACCGCCCGGTTCGGTCCCTCGGCCTTCAATGCCATCCTCGCCATCGGCATTTTCAACATTCCGGTCTTCGCGCGGGTGACGCGCGGCGGGGCGCTGGGGCTCTGGACGCTCGACTACATCCTTGCCGCCCGGGTGGCGGGGAAGGGACGGCTGCGCATCAGCCTCGAACATATCCTGCCCAACATCCTCAACCTGCTGATCGTGCAGGGGACGATCCAGTTCTCGCTGGGCATTCTTGCCGAGGCGGGGCTGTCCTATGTCGGCCTTGGAGCACAGCCGCCGCTGCCCTCGTGGGGGCGGATGCTCGCCGATGCCCAGACGATGATCTATTCCCGACCCTCGCTGGCGATCCTGCCGGGGGTGGCGATCGTGGCGACGGTTCTGGGCCTCAACCTGATGGGCGACGGGCTGCGCGACCGGCTCGACCCGCGGCTGAAGCGGGGGGTGGGATGATCCGGCTCGACGGCCTTTCGCTCGACATTCACGGCGCGCCGATCCTGCGCGGGTTGTCGCTCGACATCGCGCCGGGCAAGGTCACCGGGCTGGTGGGCGAGAGCGGCTCGGGAAAGTCGATGACGGCGCTGGCGATGATGCGGCTGCTGCCGGAAGGGGCAAGGATGCGCGGGCGCATCCTTTTCGAGGGGCGCGACCTCGCTACCGCCTCAGAGCGCGAGATGTGCGCGCTCAGGGGCAACCGGATCGGGATGATCTTTCAGGAACCGATGACGGCGCTCAACCCGGTGCAGACGATCGGCGCGCAGGTGGCCGAAACGCTCGTCGTCCATGGCAAGGCCAGCCGGCGCGCGGCGCGCGAGATTGCCCGCGAGCGCCTTGCGCGGGTGGGCCTGCCCGAGGCCGAGGTGCCCGATTCGCGCTATCCGCACGAGCTTTCCGGCGGCCAGCGCCAGCGTGTCGCCATCGCCATGGCCATTGCCCTGCGGCCGAACCTGCTGATTGCCGACGAGCCGAGCACCGCGCTCGACGTCACCACCCAGGCGCAAATCCTTGCGCTGCTGAAGGGGCTGGTGGCCGACGAGGGCATGAGCCTCCTGCTCATCACCCACGACCTTGCCGTGGTAGCCGGCATGGCCGACCACGTGGCCGTGATGCAGGCGGGAAAGATCGTCGAACAGGGGCCGACGGAGCAGCTCTTTCGGCAGATGCGCCACCCCTACACGCGCCGGCTTCTCGAGGCTTCGGGACACCGGCCGGCGCGCAAGATCCGGCCGACCGGCGCGCCTTTGCTCGAACTCGAGGGGGTGGTGCGCGACTATCCCGCCGGGCGCACGGGGCTTCTGGGCCGGGCGCGGCGGTTTCGGGCCGTGGACGGGGTGAGCTTTCGCCTCGCCCGAGGCGAGAGCCTTGGCCTTGTCGGCGAGAGCGGCTGCGGCAAGTCCACCCTCGCGCGGGCGATTCTCGGGCTCGAGCCGCTGCAGGGCGGGCAGATCCGACTGGACGGCGCGCAGGTTCATGCCGGCCCGCATCTCGACCGGGCGCTGCGCCGCCAGATGCAGGTGGTGTTTCAAGACCCTTACGGCTCGTTCAACCCGCGCTGGAAGGTGGCGCGGCTGGTGGCCGAACCCTTCCACCTGCTGGGCGGCCCACCCGCCGATGCGCGCGCCCGGGTGGCCCGCGCCCTCGAGGATGTCGGGATCGGCCCCGAGGCGATGGAGCGCTATATCCACGAGTTTTCCGGCGGCCAGCGCCAGCGCATCGCCATCGCCCGGGCGCTGATCACCAACCCGGCGCTGATCGTGCTCGACGAGGCGGTGAGCGCGCTCGACGTCTCGATCCGGGCGCAGATTCTCGACCTGCTGGCGCGCCTGCAGGAAGAACATGGCCTCTCCTACCTGTTCATCAGCCACGATCTTTCGGTGGTCCGCGCCATCACCGACCGGGTGCTGGTGATGCAGGCGGGCAAGATCGTCGAACGGGGCGAGACCGAGGCCGTCTTTGCTTCCCCGCGTCACCCCTACACGCAAACCCTGATCGAGGCCACGCCCCGCATTCCGCGGGAGTGGCAGGAAGGACACGATGCACAGGCACATCTGGTATGACGCCACCAAGATCTTCGTCGCCGGCGAATGGCGCAGCCCGGAAGGCGGCCGCCAGCTGCCGCTCGAAAACCCCTCGACCGGCGAGGAGATCGGCTCGATCGCCCGCGGCACCCCCGCCGATATCGACGCCGCCGTGCGCGCCGCCGAGGCCGCCCGCGACGGCACATGGGGGCGGATGAGCGCCACCGAGCGCGGGCGGGTGCTGGCGCGCATCGGACAATTGGTCGAGGCGCGGGCCGACGACCTCGCGGTGATCGAGGCCACCGATGTCGGCAAGCCGCTCGGACAGGCGCGGGCCGATGCGCTGGCGCTCGCCCGCTACATGGAGTTCTACGCCGGCGCCGCCGACAAGCTGATGGGCGAAACGATCCCCTATCTCGAGGGCTACACCGTCTATACCCTGCGCGAGGCGCACGGGGTCACCGGCCATATCATCCCATGGAACTACCCGATGCAGATCATCGGCCGCTCGGTGGGCGCGGCGCTGGCCGCCGGCAACGCCTGCGTGCTGAAGCCGGCGGAAGAGGCCTGCCTGACCGCCCTCGCCTTCGCCGCCCTTGCCGAGGAGGCGGGGCTGCCGGCCGGGGCGCTCGGGGTCGTCCCCGGCCTCGGCGAGGAGGCCGGCGCCGCGCTGGCCGCCCATCCCGGCGTGCAGCACATCTCCTTTACCGGCTCGGTGGCGGTCGGCCGGCTGGTCCAGAAGGCGGCGGCCGAAAACGTGGTTCCGGTGACGCTGGAGCTCGGCGGCAAGAGCCCGCAGATCGTCTTTGAAGATGCCGATCTCGACGCCGCCCTGCCCTATCTCGTCGGGGCCTGCATCCAGAACGCCGGGCAAACCTGCTCGGCCGCCAGCCGGGTGCTGATCCAGCGCCCGATCTACGAACGCCTGCTGGACCGCATGGCCGATAGCTTCAACGGCATGGTCTCGGCCCCGGCGATGGCCGATGCCAACCTCGGCCCGCTGATCTCGGCGCGCCAGAAGCAGATCGTCGAGGGCTACATCGCCCGCGGCGCCGATCTGCGCCTCGCCGGGCGCGGGCGCATCGCCGAGGACGCGCCGAAGGGCGGGCATTACGTGCCGGCAACGCTCTTCGCCGACGTCCCGCCCGACCATCCTCTGGCCCGCGAAGAGATCTTCGGCCCGGTGCAGGTGGCGATTCCCTTCGACACCGAAGACGAGGCGGTGGCCATCGCCAACGGCACCGGCTACGGGCTCGTCGCCAGCATCTGGACCGAGAACGGCGCCCGCCAGATGCGCCTTGCCCGGCGGCTGCGGGCCGGGCAGGTGTTCGTCAACAATTATGGCGCCGGCGGCGGAGTCGAACTGCCCTTCGGCGGCACCGGCCTTTCGGGCCACGGGCGCGAAAAGGGCTTCGAGGCACTCTATGGCTTCACCACCCTGAAGACCGTCGCCGCCCGGCATGGCTGACACCTCGCGCCAGAGCGACCGCGCTTTTAGCCACGGGAGGGCCGCGCCGGCCCGCCCCGCGGGAGGCGCTCGATGACCGCCCTGCGCCTCTCCAACCGCGAGGCCCGCCGGCTCTGGCTTGCGCAGAACCTGATCGGCACGGCGCCGCGCGAGCCCGAAGAGATCATCCGCCGCCTCGGCTTCGTGCAGATCGACACCATCCGCAACGTCGTGCGCGCCCATGACCACATCCTGTGGACGCGCCTTTCGACCTACCGCGAGGACGCCGTCTGG
>RFKM01000206.1 GCA_003694465.1 Alphaproteobacteria bacterium | reverse complement strand
ATGCGTGCGCGACCTCGCCCGCACCCCGGCAGCCCCGCCGCCGCGTCAGCAGCCGTCTTCTTCCAGCACCCCGTCCGAAGACATCTGGCTGTAGAGCAGCCCCTCGCGCAGGCCCCGGTCGGCCACGCTGAGCCGGTCGGTCGGCCAGATCCTGAGCAGCGCCTGCAGGATCGCCGCGCCCGACATGATCAGCGCCTGCCGGTCCTTGCCGATGCGCGGGTCGCGCCGGCGCCCCTCGGGGCCGGCCCTGAGGTAGCCGCGGATCACCCGGTCGATCTGCTCCGAGGTCATCCGCAACCCGTCGACCTTGTTGCGGTCATAGCGGCGCAGGCCGAGATGGGTGGCGGCCACGGTCGTCACCGTGCCGGAGGTGCCGATGATCTGGAAGGTCTCGCGCGCGGTCTCGCCATGGGTGGGGGCGAAGCTCTCGAGCTGTTCCTCGAAGAACACGCTCATCAGCGCGAAACGCGCGGCGTCGTCCTCGACATCGTCGAACTGCTCGCGCAGCGTCGCCACCCCGTAGGGCACCGAGATCCAGTCGACCACCCGCGCCGCCGGGAACGGCCCGGGATCGCCCCGGAACCCGGCCCGAAGGCGCATGATCGCCCGCCGCCGCTCGCCGGGCGGAACCTGGCTGAGGTCGATCCAGACAAGCTCGGTCGAGCCGCCGCCGATATCGACCACCAGCAGCTGTTCGGTGCGCCGGCCCACCAGCGGCGCGCAGGAGATCACCGCCAGCATCGCCTCTTCCTCGGGGCGGATGATCTCGAGCTTCAAGCCGGTCTCGCGCTCGACATTGGCGATGAAGGCACGGGCGTTTGTGGCGCGCCGGCAGGCCTCGGTGGCCACGAGGCGCATATGCGCCACCTCGTGGCGGGCAAGCTTGCGCTTGCAGATCTTCAGCGCCTGGATGGTGCGCGCCATCGCCGCGCGGCTCAGCCGCCCGGTGCCGCCGAGATTGTGCCCGAGGCCGACGGATTTTGAAAAGGAATCAATAACGTGGAACTGACTGCCGCTGGGCTGGGCAATCAGCATCCGACACGAGTTGGTTCCCAGATCCAGGGCCGCATAAAGGCTGTCCGGATCGGGCTTTTGCGGCGCGGGGGGCTCAACCGGTTTCGGGAACGCCGCCGCACCGCGCGAGCGCCTGGGCGCCATGAGCACGCCCTCCATCTGAACTTGCTTCCAAGGTAGTGCGCGCGCGCCCGCGAGGCAAGCGCCATGGCCCGAGGGGCGCGAAAATCTTCATGCAGATTTTTCATCCCCCGCCCCCTTGGCCCGGCGGCGGGGGGCTGACAAAGATCGCGCCAAGGTCGCTTCCCGGCGCGCTTGTGTCGAAATCGGCCCGGGCGCGCGCCGGCAAAGCGCGTATCGCAATGGCAAAGGAGAGAAGCCATGCCCGCAGTCACCATCGTCTACTGGCGCGACATCCCGGCGCAGGTTCTGGTCGGAAAGGGCCGCAAGGCGGCGAAACGGCCGCTGCCCGAGCGCTTCGAACAGGCCATCGACCGGGCGGCGATGAAGGCCGGCCTTGCCGGCACCGACGCCTATCTGGCCGAATGGCGCCGCGCCGCGCCGGTCGAGATCGACGGCGACCCCGACGAGATCGCCGCACGCGAGGCCGCCCGGCTTGAGGCCGAATACCCGCCAGAGCGCCTGCGCGCGCTGATCGACAACGCCGGGCGCGCCTGAGCGCCGCCCCGCGCACCCGGCCCGAACACACACCCTCACCCCAAGGAGACCCCATGACCCGCACCGTTCTGGAGAGCAAGACCAAGACCGTCACCATCGGCTTTGACGAGCCGTTCTGCGTGATCGGCGAAAGGATCAACCCCACCGGCCGCAAGAAGCTCGCCGCCGAACTCGAGGCGGGCGATTTCTCCACCGTCGAGCGCGATGCCGTCGCGCAGGTCGCGGCCGGGGCCAGCGTGCTCGACGTCAACGCCGGGGTGGTGTTCAACTCCAACCCCGACCCGAACGAGACCGAACCGCCGCTGATGCGCCGGATCATCGAGCTCGTGCAGGGGCTGGTCGACGTGCCGCTGGCCATCGACAGCTCGGTGCCCGGGGCGCTGGAGGCCGGGCTCGAGGTGGCCGAGGGGCGCCCGCTGGTCAATTCGGTCACCGGCGAGGAAGAGCGCCTCGAGCGGGTGCTGCCGCTGGTGAAGAAATACAACGTCCCCGTGGTGGCGATTTCCAACGACGACACCGGCATCTCGGAAGACCCCGACGTGCGTTTCGCGGTGGCGAAGAAGATCGTCGAGCGCGCCGCCGACTACGGCATCCCCGCCCATGACATCGTCGTCGATCCGCTGGTCATGCCGATCGGCGCCATGGCCACGGCCGGCCAGCAGGTCTTTACCCTTGTGCGGCGCCTGCGCGAGGAACTGGGGGTGAATACCACCTGCGGCGCCTCGAACATCTCCTTCGGCCTGCCCAACCGCCACGGCATCAACCATGCCTTCCTGCCGATGGCCTATGCCGCCGGCATGACCAGCGCGATCATGAACCCGCTGGCCCTGCCGGTCAGCCAGAAGGCGATCGCCGAGAAGCGCGCCGCCGTCGAGGCCGCCGGCATCGTCCTGCCCGAGGGGATGGACGACGAGACCTTCGTGCAGCTCTTCGGCATGGGCTCGACGCAATACCGCCCGGGCCGCGAGATGGAAGCGATCCGCGCCGCCGACCTTTTGCTCAACCACGACCCCCACGGCGCCCAATGGATCGCCTTCAACCAGCCGGGGGGCAGCACCGGGCAGGCCCGCAGCGGCCGGCGCGGCGGCCGGCGCCGGCGCGACTGAGCCCGAAGCGGGCGGGCGGCAGGCGAGGCGGCGACCCGCCGCGCCGGGCCCGCCCCGTCAGGCCTCGAGCTCGCTGTCCCAATAGAGAAAATCGACCCAGCTTTCGTGCAGATATCCGGGCGGGAAGGCCCGTCCGCGCCGCTGCAAGTCCTCGGGCGTGGGCCGGCGCGGGGTTGCCCGCAGGCGCATCCCCGCCTCGGCAAGGCTCTTCGCGCCCTTGCGCAGATTGCAGGGCGCGCAGGCGGCCACGACGTTTTCCCAGCTCGTCACCCCGCCGCGCGCCCGCGGCACCACATGGTCGAAGGTCAGATCGCCGCGCCCGCCGCAATACTGGCAGCGAAAGCCGTCGCGCAGGAACAGGTTGAACCGGGTAAAGGCCACCTCGCGGCGCGGGCGGATGTATTCCTTCAGCACCACCACCGAGGGCAGGCGCAGCGCCAGCGAGGGCGAGCGCACGATGGCGTCATATTCGGCAACGATGCTGACCCGCTCGAGCACCACCGCCTTGACCGCCTCCTGCCACGGCCAGAGCGACAGCGGATAATAGGACAGTGGGCGAAAATCGGCGTTGAGCACCAGCGCCGGATGGGCCGGCGCGCCGGCGCCCCCGCTGTGATTGGCTTTCGCAACTTCCCCGTCCATGGCGCGCACCGCCCCGGCCCCCGGCCCTGACATCTGGCAAGAAAGGCGGCGCGGGGACCCCCGCCCCGTCTTTGCCGCTCAACCATATCTGGTTTGCGCCATCTGACA
Organism: Alphaproteobacteria bacterium; assembly: GCA_003694465.1. GTDB lineage: Bacteria > Pseudomonadota > Alphaproteobacteria > Rhodobacterales > Rhodobacteraceae > RFKM01. The sequence continues at coordinate 175 of RFKM01000206.1, read as the reverse complement.
AGCCCCATGATCTGGGTCGGGCGCGCGGCACGGGCGCTCAGATGAAATCGCCCGCGTCGATCAGCCCCGCCGCGCCCTTGATGATGATCGTGCCGCTGTAATGGCTGTGGTCGGCCGGGTCGGCAAAGCTCATGTCGATCACCGCGTCGCCTTTGTGGCGCGACACCGCCTGGGT
>RFKM01000205.1 GCA_003694465.1 Alphaproteobacteria bacterium | reverse complement strand
GGTTCGCCGCGTTCCAGTCGGTCCAGAGGAAATGCAGCGTGCTGTCCGCCAGCTGCGGGGCGGCGGCGAAGATGTCGTCGAAATTGATCGAGTCGGTCATCACGAACAGGCCGAAGATGCCGAGCGCGAAGCCGAAATCCCCCACCCGGTTGACGACGAAGGCCTTGATCGCCGCGGCATTGGCCGAGGGCTTGCGGTAATAGAAGCCGATCAGCAGGTAGGAGGCGAGGCCGACGCCCTCCCAGCCGAAGAACATCTGCGCAAGGTTGTCGGCGGTCACCAGCATCAGCATCGCGAAGGTGAAGAGCGACAGGTAGGCAAAGAAGCGCGGCCGGTAGCTCTCGCCCTCGAACTGCGGATCGTGGGCCATGTAGCCCATCGAATAGAGGTGCACGAGGGCCGAGATCGTCGTCACCACCACCAGCATGATCGCGGTCAGCCGGTCGATGCGGATCGCCCAGTCGGCCTGCAGCGCCCCGACGTCGAACCAGCGCAACACCGGCACATGCAGGGTTTCGGCCGGCAGGGTGAAGAACACCACCCAGCTCAGGAGCGCGGCCAGGAACAGCAGCGCCGTGGTGAGGATTTGCGCCCCCCGGTCGCCGATCGCGCGGTGGCCGAAGCCGGCAACGATGGCGCCCAGCAGCGGGGCGAAGAGGATTGTCTGATACATGACCCTCAGCCTTTCAGCACGTTGACGTCTTCCACCGCGATCGACCCGCGGCGACGATAGAAGCTGACCACGATCGCCAGCCCGATGGCGGCCTCGGCGGCGGCGACGGTGAGCACGAACATGGTGAACACCTGCCCGGTGAGATCGCCCAGCCAGGCCGAGAACGCCACCAGGTTGATGTTGACCGCCAGCAGCATCAGCTCGATCGACATCAGCAGCACGATGATGTTCTTGCGGTTGAGAAAGAGCCCGAAGATGCCGATGACGAACAGCGCCGCCGCCACCCCCAGGTAATGTTCAAGTCCAACCATGTCGTCCCTCGTTCGTTCCGTCCGTGACGGCTTCTCTTTCGGTTTCGTTCCCGGCCCCCGGCCCCGGCGCCAGCCCGGCAGGGCGGGCGGCAATCGCGATGCGCTCGTTCATCTCGCGCAACTGTCCGTTCCGTCTCGCATCCCGCCGGCCGTTCGTCCTCAGCCCAGACCCTGCCCCGGCTTCACGTCGACCATCCGGATCGAGTCCTTCGGGTCGCGCATCATCTGCCGCACCACGTCCTGACGCTTGATGTCCTTGCGGTGGCGCAGCGTCAGCACGATGGCGCCGATCATCGCCACCAGCAGGATCAGCCCGGCCAGCTGGAACAGCAGCAGGTAGTCGTCATAGATCAGCGTGCCGAGGGCATTGGTGTTGCCCACCTCGCCGAGCGCCGGCGCCGGCAGCATCGTGACCCCGTCGGCCGTCACCCAGACGCCGAAGATCATCGCGAATTCGACGGTCAGGATCGCCGCGATCAAGAGCGCGATCGGCACGTATTTCGCCATCCCCGCCTTGAGCTCGGCGAAATCGACGTCGAGCATCATCACCACGAAGAGGAACAGCACCATCACCGCCCCGACGTAGACGATCATCAAGAGCATGGCGATGAACTCGGCCCCGGCGAGCACGAAAAGCCCGGTGGCGCCGATGAAGGCGGTGATCAGCCAGAGCACCGAGTGCACGGGGTTCTTGCTCAGCACCGTGAAGAAGCCCCCGACCAGCACCGTGGCGGCGAAGACGTAAAATGCGAATCCGGCGACAGTCATTCCTGCCCCTCCTCATCCTTGTTCCGTTCGGCGAAGACCTCCTGAGCGATCTTCAGCGCGGTGTTCATGGCCGGCAGGCCCCCCAGCATCGACATCTGCCAGATGACCTCGGCAATCTCCTTCTCGCTCGCCCCCGCCTCGACGAGATGGCGCACGGTCAGCCGGATCTGCGGCTCGGCCACCGCCCCGGTGGCCACCAGCCCGGCGAGCGTCACCAGCAGCCGGGTCTTGGCGTCGAGCCCGCCGGGGTTGAAGGCATTGCCGAAAAGCGCCTCCATCCAGTCTTTCGGCATGGTGGGCAGCATGTCGGCAAAGGCCCCCGGCCCGGCCTCGGCCAGCGCCGGGTTGAGGGCGCGCAGCATCTTCGCCCCCTCTTCCATCATCGCCGCATATGTCCGGGCAAAGTCGTTCATCGATACGGCGCGTCCAGAGCGATGTTGCGGGCGATCTCGGCTTCCCAGCGCTCGCCGTTGTCGAGCAGCTTCTGCTTGTCGTAGAACAGCTCTTCGCGGCTCTCGGTGGCAAACTCGAAATTCGGCCCCTCGACGATGGCATCGACCGGGCAGGCCTCCTGGCAGAAGCCGCAGTAGATGCACTTCGTCATGTCGATGTCATAGCGCGTGGTCCGGCGCGAGCCGTCGTCGCGCGGCTCGGCGTCGATGGTGATCGCCTGCGCCGGGCAGATCGCCTCGCACAGCTTGCAGGCGATGCAGCGCTCCTCGCCGTTCGGGTAGCGGCGCAGGGCGTGCTCGCCCCGGAAACGCGGGCTGAGCGGGTTCTTCTCGTAAGGGTAGTTCACCGTGAACTTGGGTTTGAAGAAATATTTCAGCCCCAGCTTGAAGCCGATGAGAAAATCCCACAGCACAAAGCGTTTGGCGGTGGCGACAAGATCGAATGCCATCGGATCAGCCTCCCGTGGTCCAGCGCGCGTAGGTTCCCCAGAACGCGCCGTATTGAGCAAAGAACGCAACCAGCACCACCCAGGCCAGCGACATCGGCAGGAACACCTTCCAGCCCAGACGCATCAGCTGGTCATAGCGGTAGCGCGGCACGATCGACTTGGTCATCATGAAGACGAACCAGAAGAAGGCCATCTTCAGCAGCAGCCAGCCGATCCCGTCCGGCAGCCACGGGAAGGGCGAAAGCCAGCCGCCGAAGAACAGGATCGAGATCAGCGCCGTCATCATCGTGATCGCGACGTATTCGCCGATCATGTAGAGCAGGAAGGGCGTCGAGGAATATTCGACCTGATAGCCGGCCACCAGCTCCGATTCCGCCTCCGGCAGGTCGAAGGGCGGGCGGTTGGTCTCGGCATGGGCCGAGACGAGGAACAGGATCATCATCGGGAAGTGCGGCAGCCAGTACCAGCTCCACAGCCCCGCGCCCTTCTGGGCATGGACGATGTCGGTCAGGTTCATCGAGCCGGTCGAAAGGATCACCCCGATGATGATCAGTCCGATCGACACCTCGTAGGAAATCATCTGCGCCGCCGAACGCAGCGAGCCGAGGAAGGGGTATTTCGAGTTCGACGCCCAGCCGCCCATGATCACGCCGTAAACCTCGAGCGAAGAGACGGCGAAGATGAACAGGATGGCGACGTTGATGTCGGCCAGCACCCAGCCTTCGTTGAAGGGGATCACCGCCCAGGCGGTCATCGCCAGCACCAGCGAGGTCATCGGCGCGAGGAAATAGACGAACTTGTCGGCCCCCGCGGGCACGACGATCTCCTTCACCACGTATTTGATGAAGTCGGCAAAGCTCTGCAGAAGGCCGAAGGCGCCGACGACGTTCGGCCCCTTGCGCAGCTGCACCGCCGCCCAGACCTTCCGGTCGGCCCAGAGGATGAAGGCCAGCGCCACCAAGAGCGGCACGACCACGAGAAGCACCTGCCCGAGCACGAGCAGCGTGATCCCCAGATTGGTAGTGGTGAAGAAGTCATACATGTCGCATCGGCCTCAGATCGTCGGTATCCCGTTTTCCCGGCAGGCGGCGACCGTCACCTCGGCGTCGATCGTCCGCAAGCCCTCGGGCAGCGCGTCGGAGATGACATAGACCGCGTCTCCCCGCCAGTCGCTACCGGTTCTTTCCACATTCGTGCGCACGTGCCGGGCAAAACCGTAGCCCCGGATCAGCGCATATTCCGCCGCCGCGCATTCGGCATAGGCGGCCACGTCCGCTTCGTCCCGCGCCCCTGCCATCCGCACCCGGAACTGCACGAGGTCGCCATCGAGCAGCGCCGTCTCGATCCCCTTGTAGACGGGGTGGAACGGCGCCGCATCGCCCGAGGCCGTCTCGGCCGCCGGACCGGCGCAGCCGGCCAGCACCAGCGCCGGAACGGCGATGGGGGCGATCACCGGGGCGATATGGCGCAGGGCAGCGTTCATTCGGCGGCCATCTCCCGTGCGCCACGCGCCTTCGCCAGCGCCGAAAGCTCGGCCATCAGCACGCTGGCCCGGGCGATCGGGTTGGTCAGGTAGAAATCGGCGATCGCATTGCGGAAGCTGGCGCTGGCGAGCTTCTTGCGCTTCAGCGGCGTCCAGCCGTTTTCCGGCACGGTGTCGATCTTCGCGAGATGCGGCACCGCCGCGAACAGCGCCGCGCGCAGCTGCGAAAGGCTGTCCCACGGCAGCGTCGCCCCGACTTCGGCCGACAGAGCCCGGAGGATCGCCCAGCTTTCCTTCGCCTCGCCCGGCGGGAAGGCGGCGCGCAGCGCCATCTGCGGGCGCCCCTCGGTGTTGACGAAGATCCCCGGCTCCTCGGTATAGGCGGCGGCGGGCAGGATGATGTCGGCCCGGTGCGCGCCGCGGTCGCCGTGGCTGCCCATGTAGATCACCGTCGGCCCCGGCTCGATGTCGATCTCGTCGGCCCCCATGTTGAAGATCACGTCGGCGCCCTCGGTGGCGGCCTTGAGCCCGCCCTCCGTCGTCGCGCCCACGTCCATCGCGCCCACCCGCCCGGCGGCGGTGTGCAGCACCATGAACTTGCTGCCGGTCTTCTCGGCCAGCTCCATCGCCGCGGCCAGAACCGCCTCGCCGTCGGCCTCGTTGATCGCGCCCTGCCCGACGATCACCACCGAGGGCACCTCGAGCACCTTGCCGAACTCGCGCGAGAGCAGACCCTCGAGCGCCGCGCGGTCGTCGCCGACATGGGCATAATCGTAGGTCAGATCGACGCGCGGGCCGACCAGCCCGATCTCGGCGCCGCGCAGCCAGGCCTTGCGGATGCGCGCGTTGAGCACCGGCGCCTCGTCGCGCGGGTTGGTGCCGATGAGCTGGATCATCTGCGCGTTTTCAAGGTCTTCGATGGTGGCGGTGCCGACATAGGCCGAGCGGTTGCCCGCCGGCAGATGGGCGCCGTCCACCCGGCATTCGACGCGCCCGCCCTGCCCCTCGATGAGCTGTTTCAGCGAGAAGGCCGCCTCGGTCGGGGCCAGATCGCCGACGAGGCCGGCGAGCGTCTTCGCGCCCCGGATCGCGTCGGCGGCGGCGGAAAGTGCCTCGCCCCAGCTGGCCGGTTGCAGCCGACCTT
>RFKM01000204.1 GCA_003694465.1 Alphaproteobacteria bacterium | reverse complement strand
GTGCCGTATTTCTCGGGGCGGTCGGGCAATCGCTCGAGGTAGAAGACGAAATCGACCACCGCCGCGCCAACGCCCAGAACCCGGCGCATCGTGGCACCTCCAGCCCGCTGGGCACGCGCTCGGGAATGCCCAGCCGGCCCTTGACCGATCGCGTTCCGGTCAGCGCGTTCAGGAAGGCCACGAGGTCGGCAATCTCGGCATCGGACAGGGCAACGGGGGCGATGTCGGCGCGGGCGGCAAGGCGCGCCCGCTCGCGCGCATCGTCGAATTGCAGGAAATCGGCGCGCGCCAGCCAGGGCACGTCGGGCAGGCGGGCGAAGTCGGGCCGCCATGCCGCCAACCCGGCGCGCGGGTCGAGGTGGTGGCGCACCATCGCCTCGAGCGAGAGATAGGCGCCGTTGTGCCCGTAAGGCGCGGTCAGGGCGACATTGCGCAGCGGCGGCGTGCGGAAGCGGTAGGCGTCTTCCAGCCGGTCCGAGGCGCCCATCCGGCCGACGTCGCGCTGCATCGGATCGTGCGGCCGGGTTCGACCGGGGCCGAAGTCGGGCAGCATCAGGGCATGGAACCGCTGGTCGGAAAGCAGCTTGCCCGAATGGCAGGCACTGCACCCCGCCTTGCCGAAAAACAGATCCATCCCGGCCCTCTGGCGATCGTCAAGCGCCGCCGCGTCGCCGGCGAGAAAGGCATCGAAGGGGCTGTCGTAGCTCTGGAATTCGGTGCCCTCGAAGGCGGCGATGGCGTTGGCGACATGGGTGATGGTGATGTCGAGCGGGCTCGAGACATCGTCGAAGGCGGCGATGAACATCTCGGCATATTCGGGAATCACCCGAACCCGCTTGGCGATGATCTGCCAGACCCGGTCGATCCGGTCATAGGCGGCGCCCGCCACCTCGTTTTCCTTCGGATCGCCCGCCATCTCGAATTGCGCGGCGAGCGGGAACAGGGCCTGCACGGCAAGAATGGAATTGAGCCCCCGCGGCAGCCATTCCTCGGCCGGGGTGTTGAAGCCGTTGTCGTAGATGTCCGAGACCGACACGCGCCCGTCATGGAACAGGGTGTTCACCTCGCGCGCGCCGAGGTTCCAGAGCGCCGGCGCATTGCGCGGGATGCGCCGGCGGATGCGCTGCTCGCCGCTGCCGGGGGTGCGATCGGGGCCGAGGCCAATGCCGCCTTCGCCGATGCCGAGGCTGAGGCCGTCGGAGGTGCCGAATTTCGGATGGTGGCAGGTGGCGCAGGCAATGTTGCGGTTGCCCGAGAGGATCGGGTCATAGAACAGCAGCTGCCCGAGGCGCGCCTGCGCCGGGTCGAAGGCGATGAAATCGGCCTCTTGCAATGGCGCGGGAAGATCGGTCCCATGGGCGGGCGCGCTCGCGAGCGCAAGACCAAGACAGAGGACGAGCCCATGACCCGCCTTGCCACGATGTTTCTTCTCGGGGCCTTCCTGGCCGGCCCGCTGCATGCCGAGATCGAAACCGCGCGCGACCTGATGGACGCCGGAAACTATGCCGCTGCGATGAAAGAGCTTTTGCCCGCGGCGCAAAGCGGCAATGCCGATGCCGAGGAGCTGATCGGGGTGATGTATGCGATGGGTCTTGGCGTCGAGCGAGACGACACCCGCGCCTTCGAGTGGTATCTGCGCGCCGCGCTCAAGGGCCATGCCGGGGCGCAGTCGGGCATCGGCTGGTATTACGAGATCGGCCGCGGCCTGCCGGCGCCGGACCTGGTGCGCGCCTATGCCTGGTATGCACTTTCCACGATCGGCGGCGACCCGGACGCGGCGATCTCCGTCGAGGAAGTGGTGAAGAAGATGACGCCCGAACAAATCGAAGAAGCTCACAAGCTGGTGGATGATTATCGTGTCTGGCTCTACCCGTTCCGGTAGGCCCGATGGGGGCCGGGGCCGGCCACGCGGGCAGGCCCCGGCGCAATCGCGCGGGATCAGTTGATGTCTTTCGCCAGATCCTCGGCAAGTTTCGCTTCGGCTTCGGCCACGGCGGCGGTCATGGCATCGAAGATTTCCGGCCCGCCGCGCACGTTGGCCTTGAACCAGTCATAGACCGGCGCGGCCGCGGCCTTGAACTCGGCCTTCTCGGCGGGGGTCGGCACGTAGATGTCACCGCCCTGGGCGATGAAGTCCTGGTAGGCCTGGATCGACTTGCGCTTCGGCGAGGCGAAGGTGGCCTGCTGAAGCTCGGCGAAACCGTCGACAACGACACGGCGCAGATCTTCCGGCATCGACATGAACTTGTCGTTGTTCATCCACCACAGCGCGCCCATGTAGGCATGCCCGTCGAGGGTCAGGTATTTCAGCCCGGCATCGGGGAATTTCATGCCCATGATGTCGGTGATGCCGTTCTTCGAGCCGTCAACAACCCCGGTCTGCAGGCTGGTGAACAGTTCGGGCCACGGAATCGGCGTCGGCGAGGCGCCCATCGCCTTGACCAGTTCCTGCGGCAGGTCGGCAACGACGGTGCGGATCTTCAGCCCCTTCAGGTCGGCCGGGGTGCGCACGCGGTGCTTGGTGTTGGCGAAGTTGCGCCAGCCGCCGGTGTTGCCGATGGTCATCAGGCGGATCTTGTTGTCGGAATCCTTCAGCGCCATTTCGCGCATGGTGCGCGTGAAGTCGCCCGAAAGAACCGCCTCGGCCACCCGGTCGGACGACATCAGGTAGGGCAGATCGAGCACCTGCACGTAGGGGAAGATGCCCGAGGCGCCCCCCGACGTGGAGATGTAGACGTCGATCGAGCCGTCGGCCACGCCCTGAAGGCACTCGGCCCCCTTCGAGCACAGCTGCGTGCCGATGAACAGGTCGACCTTGATCGCCCCGTTCGAGGCGCTTTCGACGTAATTCTTGAAGACGACGAGGCCGTCATAATCCTCGTCGTTCTCGTTCGAGTTCGCCGTGGCGCGGATGGTGAAATCCGCTGCCTGCGCCGCCACGGCGCCGACGGCCAAGACGGCCGCCATCGAAACGGCCTTGAGGGTGGTTCTGAACATTCTTACCTCCTTGTTGATGTTCGCTCTTGTTGTCATTGGACGAAGCCCGTGAGCCGCGGGATCGTCAGGGAAATCGCCGGGACATAGGTGATCAGGAAGATCACCAGAACCTCCACGGCCAGAAACGGCAGGATCGCTTTCGAAATGGTCTCGACCTTCTCGCCCGAAACCGAACTGGCGACGAACAGCACCAGCCCCATCGGCGGGGTGGCAAGGCCCACCGTCAGGTTCACGCTCATGATGATCGCGAAGTGAACCGGATCGACGCCGAGGCTGACGAAGATCGGCCCGAGGATGGGGCCGAGAATGATGATCGCCGGGCCGGCATCGAGAAACATCCCGACCACGAACAGCAGGATGTTGATCAGAAACAGCAGCACAAGCGGGTTGTGCGACAGGCCAAGGATGTATTCCGCCATGATCTCGGGCGCATGGCTGAGGCTGACAACCGTCTTGAACGAAACCGCCGCCCCGACGAGAAGCAGCACCGTGGAACTGCTGATCGCCGCGCGGGTGATCACCGCCGGCAGGTCGGCCAGTTTCAGCGAACGCAGCACGAGGAACGAGATGATCAGCGCATAGGCCACGGCCACGGCGCTGGCC
>RFKM01000203.1 GCA_003694465.1 Alphaproteobacteria bacterium | reverse complement strand
CCGAAATCAAGACGATTGGTGTCGTGACGCCATCGGACGATCACGCGGCCACGCCCGTGCCGAAGGCAGATCCAGGGTTTGTGAAGATCTTCGAAAAATTCGTCATGTCCGGCTCATCGGGGGTCTCGGCTTCAGTCGAGGGCATCTTGGGATCAGCCGAAGACAAGATGTCACGATCCGCGCCCGCGTTCCCGGTTGCCGAAGGCGGCGATTCGAAATTGCCGGATCCGGCCGGGCAGAATGTCGATACTGAGACATTGGCACGCGGTGGAACAGCCGGGCGTCATATCGCACGCACCTTCCTCGAGTTGCCGGTCGGCTTTGCCCCTGAGGGGGCGAGCCACGCCTCGAGTCGAATTTTTCCGCTAACAGAACGCGCAGAACCCGACGAAGAGTCGGCCATGGCGCGCGGGGCTTTGCCCGATCCGACGCCGGCAAAGCCGGAGGAAGACGGGAAATCGGTTACGGGCGCAGAATCTCCCGCCAGCTTCATCCTGGCCGGAATCGACGGGGTAACTCCCGCCCGTTCCTCCCTTCCGCAACCCGTTCAGGCTGCCGACAGTGGCGCAGACGCCGAACAATCGGTCGCCCCCGCCGCGATGCGCCGGCCGCGAGGCGAGGGAGCAGATGCCGGCCCCGATGAATGGAAGGGTGATGCTCCGAAGCAAGATTCCGCAAGGCCTGCTTCCCACGCGCACGATGCAGGCGCCGGCCATCAGCGGCCTTCCGGCCCCGAAATGGAAACGGTTGCCGGCTCTCCGTTCACCCCTGATGTTCGGGAACCGGCCGAGAAATTTTCATTCAGGCCAGAATTTCAAACGCAGGCCCGGGGCGGCGCTCGTGCCGATCCGTTGGCGAGGCCAGATCTCTCCGGGTCGGGCTTGAAAACCATTGGCGATTCGACGGAATCGCGTGAATCGGGTGTAGGACTCGCAACCATGCCCGAGGCCGATGCGCGCGCCCCTGCGCGGGCAAACGATGCTTCCGTCGATAGCAGGATGGCAAAGACAGAAGCGCGGACTCCCCTTCAACCTGCCGGTGAAAGAACGCACGCGGGCACGACCCCATCGGAGAAGCAGATCGGCGCGTTGCGGTCCGTTCCCGGCAAAGACACCGTTGTAATGGCCCCTGGGCATGGTCAAGCAACCGTGGCCGGCAGGAACAATGTTCCCGAGCCGTCGTCAACGGCGGCAGCGCCGAATACCGTCACGCCAACCGTGCAACAGGCGGAGGAGGTCGGCCATCGCGAGGGGGGCGCCGCTCCGCATTCCGCCGTTCAGCCACCTGAGCGCAGGCCTGACGCGGCTCTCGCGGGAGAGGAACCGATCATGCCCGGGTCGGGCAAACGCGCGCAGACGCCCGGAGCGGGAGCTCTGGATCATTCATCCGTTTCCGCCCCCCAAGCCCGAACCGGACTTCAGACCAGATCCCCGGATGCCGTGCCATCCGATTCGTCAGCATTCAGACCGGCGAATGCTGCTCCCGAGATCGTCCAGCCGCTATCAGGGACTGCCGCGGCGCCGGTCCCAGGTCAGCCCGCCCCGGCAGCATCCCACGGCGATACCATCGACTCGCCCGAACCCATCGTAGCCGGTCCGGCGACCGCGCATTTCTCGGCCAAAGATGGTGACGAGGAGACCGACGGTGAAAGCCCCACCTCACCTTTGAGCCTCGAGCCCAGCAGGGCTGGGGGCGCGGCTCCCGCTGGTTCACCCGAAAAGCCGGCGCAGGAAAAGAATGTCATCCACCAGGTGACCAATGCCCTGCATTCCGAACTCCATATCAAGGCGGGCTCCGGCAAGGTCGAACTTTCTCTCCATCCGCGGGAGCTGGGGCATGTTTCCATGACCTTTACCGGCGATTCTCACGCCATCAATATCAATGTCACGGGCGAGCGCCATGACACCCTCCAGTTGCTCCGGAGCAATATTGATGGTCTGGCAACGGAATTGCGCCGGCTCGGTTATGAGAGCGTCAGTTTCAGTTTTTCTGGCGGTGCAAGCCATTCCGGACAGCAGGGGGGGCGTGAATTTGCCACGCCCTACAGCCAACCTTCTCATGCAGATGGCCCAGAGCGTTTCGACGCGACCGCCCGCCAGGGTGAATCGATGCCTGGCACACAAGCCTACAGAGGCCGCCAGACGCCCATGGATGGCGTGGATATCAGACTTTGAAGGAGCCTTGCCGTGCCGATTTCCTCGATCACGACTGCCACGACACCGGCCGCATCGGCAACCGCGACTACAGCGGATGCCAAGGCCACGCCGATGATTTCATCGGATTTCCAGACATTCCTGAAAATGCTGACCGTCCAGATGCAGAACCAGGATCCCCTGAACCCGATCGAGAGCACCGATTATGCGGTTCAGCTGGCAACGTTCTCCGGCGTCGAGCAACAGGTCAAGACGAATGATCTTCTCGAAGCCGTCAAGGGCCAGCTGGGGGCCATGAGCATGTCGGACTTGGCCGGATGGGTCGGCAAGGAGGTGCGAGCTGAAGCTCCGGCGTGGTATACCGGGGCGCCGGTGACGATCCAGGGCACACCGGCCAGCGGCGCAGAACGCGCCGTGGTTCAGGTGCAGAATGCCGCCGGCGAAACCGTGGATCGCTTCGAGATACCCGTCTCAAGTGAACCGGTCGAGTGGAGCGGGCGCGATGCCGCCGGTAACCGGCTGCCGGACGGGGCCTATACCTTCACCCTGCAAAGTTACTCGCACGACAAGCTCGTCTCCGAAAAACAGATGTCCGCCTTTTCCGAGGTCAAGGAGGCGCGGATGGAAGACGGTGAGGTGCTGCTCGTTCTGGCCGGCGGGGGCGAGGTGAAGGCGTCGGATGTCGATGCCCTGCGCCTGCCGCAGACACCCTGAAACGCAACCGGGAAGCCGGGGTTGCGCGAAAGGCGGACTTCTTGCGCTGTGGCTCGTGAAAACGGCAATGCGGCACGCCTTACCTTCGCTTCCGCGGTGTGGTGCAGGCCCGAAGCCGGGTGGGGTGCCGCTGTGCCCGAGGGCAGATCGGCCGCGGACAATGCCGGCTCAGATCAACCAGAAAAGTCCGAGAACGCCGGCCGAGAAGGCGGCGCCCATGGCGAAATAACCCAGCGCCCGCAAGGGCCGGTGGACGACGCGGGGCGCCGGGGCCCGGTTCTGACTGATGAGCAGGGTTTCGGCAATGACCGGCAGGCGCGGGCCGAACCGCGACAGCACGCGCAGTGTCGTCGCAATATCCCGAACCACCGCGCGCGGACCGATGGACTCGGCGATGTAGCTCTCGACCACGGGCTGGGCCACGGCCCAGATGTTGATATGCGGATTGAGCGAGCGCGCGACCCCTTCGACCACCACCATCGTTCGCTGCAGCAGGATGAGCTCGGTCCGGGTCTGCATGCCGAAACGTTCGGTCACCTCGAAAAGATGGCGCAGCAATTGCCCCATCGATATGCCGGTCGCATCCATGCCGAAGATCGGCTCGCCCACCGACCGCAAGGCCCTGGCGAATTCGCCAACATCCTGGTCTGCGGGCACATAGCCGGCCTCGAAATGGATTTCGGCCAGACGTTGGTAATCGCGCCGGATGAAGCCGTAGAGGATTTCGGCATAGACGCGGCGGGTATAATCGTCGATCCGCCCCATGATGCCGAAGTCGAGCGCGACGATGTCGCCGTTCGGGGCGATCTTCAGGTTGCCGTGGTGCATGTCGCCGTGAAACAGCCCGTCGCGCAGGGCGTGGCTGAGAAACAGGCGCAGGACACGGTTGCCGATGTCTTCGAGATCGTGACCCGCCGCGCGCAGGCGCTCGATGTCATTGGCCGGGATGCCCTCGGCCCAATCGAGGGTCATCACCCGCTTTGACGTCAGGCGCCAGTCGACCTTCGGCACGACGAACCCCGGGTCGTCCGCGGTGGTTTCGGCAAATTCGGAGGCCGAGGCGCTTTCGAGCCGCAGGTCGAGCTCGCCATTCACCACGCTTTCGAAATGCGCGACCACGTCCGACGGGCGCAGCCGTCGCGTTTGCGGCAGCAGGAACTCGATCACCGCCGCGAAGAAATGAAAGGCGTCGATATCGGTCTGGAACTCGCGCTCGATGTTCGGCCGCAACACCTTGACCGCAACTTCGCGCCCGTCGGCGGCAAGCCTCGCGTGATGCACCTGCGCGATCGAGGCCGCGGCGACGGCATCGGAAAACTCGGAAAAGACCGCATCGACCGAAATGCCCAGCTCCTGCTCGACGGTCGCGCGGGCAATGTCGGTCGGAAAGGGGGGCAGCTTGTCCTGAAGATAGGTCAGCTCGAGGGCCAGCTCCTCGCCGACCACATCGGGCCGCGTCGAAAGCGTCTGCCCGAACTTGATATAGGCAGGGCCGAGGGCGCGAAGGGCGCGGGTGATGGGGGGCAGCGTCGGATCGCCGCGCTTGCCGAGGGGGGCGAAGGTCCAGCTGACGGCGCGCGCGGCAAAGCGCAGAAGCGGCGGCGCGTCGAGGGCGGCAAGAATCTCGCGCAGCGCCCCGGTTCGCGCGAAGGTGGCGCCGGTGCGGATCAGCCGCCAGATGTTGTGCGGGCCGCGCATCAGAGCTTCCAGCCCGAGTGCAGCGCCGCGATTCCCATCGAAAGGTTGCGGTATTTCACGTTCCCGAACCCGGCCGAGCGGATCATCCCGGCAAAGGTCTCCTGATCGGGAAACTTGCGGATCGATTCCACCAGATACTGGTAGCTGTCGGCATCGCCCGCGATCAGCTTGCCCATTTTGGGAATGACGTTGAAGGAATAGAGGTCATAGACCTTCTGCAGCATTTCGTTGGGGATCTGGCTGAACTCCAGCACCATCAGCCGCCCGCCCGGCCTGAGAACCCGAAACGCCTCGCTCAGCGCATCGTCGATGCGGGTGACATTCCGGATGCCGAAGGAAATCGTGTAGACGTCGAAGGAATTGGCCTCGAAGGGCAGGGCCATGGCGTCACCCACCACCCAGTCGAGGCTCTCGGCCATCTGCCCGGCCTCGGCGCGCTTGCGCCCCTCGACGAGCATCGATTCGGTCATGTCGAGCACCGTGGCATGGGCCCCGGGTGCGCGCTTGAGAAAGCGGAAGGAGATGTCGCCGGTGCCGCCGGCGACGTCGAGCAGGCGCTGGCCGGGGCGCGGCGCCAGCCAGTCCATCATCGCGTCTTTCCACAGCCGATGGATGCCGGCGCTCATCACGTCGTTCATGATGTCGTATTTCGAGGCGACGTTGGTGAAGACGCCATGCACGAGGCTGGCCTTGCGCTCTTCCTCGACGGTCTTGAACCCGAAGTGCGTGGTTTTCTTGTCGCTGCTGGTCATCGACCCTTGCCCAATGGCGAAATCTGCTTCCTCATATAGCGCCGGGCAGGGGCGCACAATGCAGCGGAGGCGGGATTGCCGGAATTACCCGAAGTCGAGACGGTTCGTCGCGGGCTTGCGCCAGCCATGGAAGGGCGGCGGATCGAGGCGGCGGAGGTGCGGCGCGCGGGGCTGCGCTGGCCCTTTCCGCCGCGCATGGCCGAGCGCCTTGCCGGCGCGCGCGTTCTGCGCCTCAGGCGGCGGTCGAAATACATTCTGGCCGATCTCGACAGCGGCGAGACGCTGCTCGTCCATCTCGGAATGTCGGGGCGGATGACGCTGTCCGAGGCGCCCCTGGGCAACTTTCATCATGCCATCGCGCCGGTCGGGCGGCACGACCATGTCGTCCTGACCATGGAAGGCGGCATGCGCATCACCTTCAACGATCCGCGGCGCTTCGGCGCGATGGACCTCTTCCCCGCCGGCGAGGACGAGGCCCACCCGCTTCTGTCGCGCCTCGGGCCGGAGCCGTTTTCGAACGGGTTCAACGAGGCCCATCTGGAGGCCGCGTTTCGCGGGCGACGTGCGCCGGTCAAGGCGGTGCTGCTCGACCAGCGCACCGTCGCGGGCCTTGGCAACATCTATGTCTGCGAGGTTCTGCACCGGGCCGGGATCAGTCCGAAGCGTCCCGCCGGGCGGATCGCGGCCCGCAGGGTGGCGGCTCTGGTGCCGACCATTCGCGAGGTGCTCTCCGAAGCAATCGCCGCCGGCGGCTCCTCGCTGAGGGACTTTCGCCAGACCGACGGCGATCTGGGCTATTTCCAGCACGCCTTCCGGGTCTATGGCCGCGCCGGCGAGCCGTGCCTCACACCGGGTTGCACCGGCACGATTGCGCGGGTCGTCCAGTCGGGGCGGTCGAGCTTCTGGTGCCCGAAATGCCAAAGATGACTTGAAAGCCGGCGACAGACTCGCATACGGTCCGGGGCTTGATGACACCGCTCTGAAAGCCCGGGGGACACCATGGCCTACAAGAACATCATCGTCGACACGGAAGACAACGTCTGCCTGATCCGGCTCAACCGGCCCGAAGCGATGAATGCCCTCAACCTCGACCTGCTGGGCGAACTGGGCGAGGCGCTGGCCGAGGCGCAGAAGAACGACAAGGTGCGGGCCTGCGTGCTCACCGGTTCGGAAAAGGCCTTCGCCGCCGGCGCCGACATCAAGATGATGCGCGACAAGAGCTTTGTCGACGTGTTCACCGAAGACCTGTTCACCCCTCAGGAGCGGGCGGTGAAGGTGTTTCGCAAGCCGCTGATCGCGGCGGTCGCCGGCTATGCGCTGGGCGGCGGCTGCGAGCTGGCGATGACGGCCGATTTCATCATCGCCGCCGATACCGCCAAATTCGGCCAACCCGAAGTCAACCTTGGCGTCACCCCCGGCATGGGCGGCTCGGTGCGCCTTTCGCGCCTCGTCGGCCGCGCCAAGGCGATGGACATGGCCCTGACCGGGCGGATGATGGATGCCGCCGAGGCCGAGCGGGCCGGCCTTGTCAGCCGAGTCGTGCCGGCGAAGAAGCTCATCGAAGAGGCGCTCGCGGCGGCGCGCAAGATTGCCGAGAAAAGCGCGATCAGCGTCATGGCGATCAAGGAAATGGTCCACCGTGCCGATGAAATGCCGCTCTCCGAGGCGGTGCTGTTCGAGCGTCGGCTGTTCCACGCGATGTTTGCCACCGAGGATCAGAAAGAGGGCATGTCGGCCTTCATCGAAAAGCGCACCCCGCATTTCCGCGACAGGTAAACGGTCTGATTCGGGCTTCACAACGGCGGCAAAACCCCGTATACGGCCGCCGATCATGCGTGTGAGGCCCGCTTTGGCCGGATCAGCCGGTAGGAACCCGGCCGGGGTCGGTTTCGACGCATTACCGAAATCTGCACGACCCGGGAAAGGGATCCACACATGGCCAATACGCCGCAATCGAAAAAACGCGCCCGCCAGAACGAGCGCCGCTACCAGATCAACAAGGCCCGCCGCTCGCGCATTCGCACCTTCCTGCGCAAGGTCGAGGAAGCCATCGCGTCGGGTGACAAGGAAGCCGCCGCTGCCGCCCTGCGTGCTGCCCAGCCCGAGCTGATGCGCGGTGTGACCAAGGGTGTGTTCCACAAGAACACGGCGGCGCGGAAGATGTCGCGCCTTTCGGCCCGCGTGAAGGCGATGGGCTGACGCCGAATCGGCCAGATCGGCACCGACACTTGCACAAGGCATTTCGGGCGTCCCCACGGGGCGCCCTTTGCATTTTCCGGGCCGGGTTTCCGTGGCGCGACCGGCCCGCACCCACCGGGAAAATCGGAATCGGACAAGGCGCTGGAGATTCGCTTTCGCCGATTCCGAGTCAAGCGCAGAGTTCGGTTGCGAGGCCCATCGGGCTCTGTCTAATTTGCCCCAGCGATTCACATCGCCGACTTGGGAACAAGCGCCGAAACGGGCAACCGCCCGAACCCGGCGCTGGGGGCGTCTGCCAGCCGCCCCTGCAATGAACGAAACCGTCAGCCGAACTGCCGGGCGCAGCGCCCGGAAGGCATGGCTTGTGGGTGGTGCTTGGGGGCAGGCACTGCGGGGGTTCTCCCGTTTCGGCGGGCCCGTGCGGGCGGGTCGCGGCGCCTCGGGTAGGGCGCAAAACGGGCGCGGGCCGGTCTGGACTGCGCGAAAGAAACGGGACAGGTCGCCGGCGGGCGAAGACGGGTGCGAAGGGAATGACGAACGAAACCTGGGGCAAGGCGCGCGAAGCGTTGCAGGCCGAAGTCGGGCCGAACAATTACCGCAACTGGATCGAACCGCTGGAATTTGCCGATCTCGAGCAGGGCGTCGCGCGCTTCCTCGTCCCGACCAGCTTCATGGGAAACTGGGTCGAACGGAATTTCGGCGCCAAGATCCTGCAGGCGATGAACGAGAACGGCGCGAAGGTGACCCGGCTTTCCTTCGTGGTTTCCCAGCCGGCTGCGAGCGCCAAGGCGGCGTCGGCCCCGGGCGTTGAGCAGGCCCCGCGCAGATCTTCCGGCAGGGCCGAGGATCTGCCCGGCGCACCGCTCGACCCGCGCCTGACCTTCGACCGCTTTGTCGTCGGCAAGCCGAACCAGCTGGCCCATGCCGCCGCGCGGCGGGTGGCCGAGGGCGGTCCGGTGACGTTCAATCCGCTGTTCCTTTACGGCGGGGTGGGCCTTGGCAAGACCCACCTGATGCATGCCATCGCCTGGGAAATGAAGGCGCGCGATCCGTCGGCGCGGGTGCTTTATCTTTCCGCCGAGCAGTTCATGTATCGCTTCGTGCAGGCCCTGCGCGACAAGCAGATGATGGACTTCAAGCACCTGTTCCGCTCTGTCGATGTGCTGATGGTCGATGACGTGCAATTCATCGCCGGCAAGGACTCGACCCAGGAGGAATTCTTCCACACCTTCAATGCGCTGGTCGATCAGAACAAGCAGATCGTCATTTCGGCCGACCGCGCGCCGGGCGAGATCAAGGACCTCGAGGATCGCATCAAGTCGCGCCTGCAGTCGGGGCTGGTGGTCGATCTGCACCCGACCGATTACGAGTTGCGCCTTGGGATCCTGCAGACCAAGGCCGAGGCCTACCGCGAGCAATACCCCGATCTTGTCATCGCCGACGGGGTTCTGGAATTCCTCGCCCATCGCATCACCACCAACGTGCGGGTGCTCGAGGGGGCGCTGATGCGCCTGTTTGCCTTCGCCTCGCTGGTCGGGCAGGAGATCACCCTCGAAAAGGCGCAGGACGCGCTCTCCGACATCCTGCGCGCCTCCGACCGCAAGGTCAGCGTCGAGGAGATCCAGCGCAAGGTGGCCGAGCATTACAACATCCGCATCTCCGACATGGTCGGCCCGAAGCGCCAGCGCTCGATCGCCCGGCCGAGGCAGGTGGCCATGTATCTGTCCAAGACCATGACCACCCGCAGCCTGCCCGACATCGGCCGGCGTTTCGGCGGGCGCGACCATACGACGGTGATGCATGGCGTGCGCCGGATCGAGGAGCTTCAGGCAAAGGATCCGCAGCTGGCCGACGACCTCGAGATGTTGCGGCGCATCCTCGAGGCCTGAGACAAGGCCGCCATTCTCGGCCCGCCCCTTGACGGGCGGGCGCAAGCAACGGAAAGTCCGGAAAAACCAAGCGTCGGGCGGGGGCCGTATCGGGGCCGCCGTCGGATTACCTGTCGGGAGAAGGTCATGAAGATTTCCATCGAGCGGTCTGTTCTGCTGCGCGCGGTCGGGCAGGCGCAATCGGTCGTCGAGCGGCGCAACACGATCCCGATTCTGGCCAACGTGCTGATCGAGGCCGACGGCAACGACGTGACCTTCCGCGCCACCGATCTCGATATCGAGGTGGTCGATACCGTGCCGGCGATGGTCGAACGGGCCGGGGCGACGACCGTCAACGCGGTGATGCTGCACGAGATCGTGCGCAAGCTGCCCGACGGGGCGACGGTGCTGCTTGCCTCCGACGAGGCCGCCGGGCGCCTCGCCATCGAGGCGGGGCGGTCGAGCTTTTCGCTCGCCACCCTGCCCAAGGCCGATTTCCCGGTCATGCCGGGGTCGGAATACAGCGCCAATTTCTCCGCGCCCGCGCCGGTCTTGCGGCGGTTGTTCGACAAGTCGAAATTCGCCATCTCGACCGAGGAAACCCGCTACTATCTCAACGGGGTCTATCTGCACGTGGCCGAAGCCGATGGCGGGCGGGTGCTGCGCGCGGTGGCGACCGACGGGCACCGCCTCGCGCGGATCGACGCCGACCTGCCGCCGGGGGCCGAGCAGATGCCCGGGGTGATCGTGCCGCGCAAGACGGTGAACGAGCTGCGCAAGCTGCTCGACGACGACGATGCGACGATCGCCGTCAGCGTTTCGGAGACGAAGATCCGCTTTGCAGCGCCCGGCATTACCCTGACCTCGAAGGTCATCGACGGCACTTTCCCCGATTACACGCGGGTCATTCCGCTGGGCAACGCGAAGAAGATGGAGGTGGACGCGCAGGAATTCGCCAAGGCCGTCGATCGCGTCGCCACGGTTTCGAGCGAGCGGTCGCGGGCGGTGAAGATGCAGATCGACGAAGACCGGCTGGTGCTCTCGGTCAATGCCCCGGACGCGGGGGCGGCCGAGGAAGAGCTTGCCGTCGCCTACGGCGACGAGCCGCTGGAGATCGGGTTCAACGCCAAGTATCTGCTCGAGATCGCCGGGCAGGTCGATCGGGAAAACGCGGTGTTCCTGTTCAATTCGCCCGGCGAGCCGGCGCTGATGCGCGAGGGCAACGATACCAGCGCCGTCTATGTCGTGATGCCGATGCGCGTGTGACCGGGCCGGGCGGACAGAACCTTCTTGCCTCCGGCGGGGATATTTTCGGAAAGATGAAAGGGGGCCGGCGATGACGGGCCTCTTCCTGCGCGCGCTGAAGCTGGTGCAGTTTCGCTCCCATGGGCGAACCGAGCTGGCGCTCGACGGGCGGCCGGTGGCGCTTTTCGGGCCGAATGGCGCGGGCAAGACCAATGTTCTCGAGGCCCTCAGTCTGCTCAGCCCGGGCCGCGGGTTTCGCCGTGCGTCGGCCGACGACATGGCGCGCCGCCCCGAGGCGCAGGGCTGGAAAGTTGCCGCGCTTCTGCAGTCGCTCGACCAGTTGCACGAGGTCGAAACCTGGGCCGAGGGCGGTGCGTCGCGGCAGGTGAAGATCGACGGCAAGGGCGCGCCGCAGCTGGCGCTGGGCCGGATCGCACGTCTGGTCTGGCTGGTTCCGGCGATGGATCGGCTCTGGGTGGAAGGCGCCGAGGGGCGGCGGCGGTTTCTCGACAGGATGGCGCTGAGTTTCGAGCCGGCCCATGCCGAGGCAGTCCTGACCTATGAGAAGGCCATGCGCGAGCGCAACCGGCTGCTGAAGGACGGGGCGCGGGACGGGCACTGGTATGATG
>RFKM01000202.1 GCA_003694465.1 Alphaproteobacteria bacterium | reverse complement strand
CTTTGAGACTGCGCCGCTCTATGCCACCTTCTCGCCCGAGGGGCTGAACGGCTGCGCCGTCGCCTTCCAGCGCCACCTGCGCCGGCGGATCCTGCGCCTGCCCGAGCCGGCCCGCCCCCGCCCGGTGCATTACAACTGCTGGGAGGCGGTCTATTTCGACCATGACCTCGACGAACTGAAAGACATCGCCACCCGCGCCGCCGCCCTCGGGGCCGAGCGCTTCGTGCTCGACGACGGCTGGTTCAAGGGCCGCTCCGACGACACCCGCGCCCTCGGCGACTGGGAGGTGGACCGCGAAAAATACCCCGCCGGGCTGACCCCGCTCATCGACCACGTGAAGGGGCTGGGGATGAGCTTCGGCCTCTGGTTCGAGCCCGAGATGGTCAACCGCGAGAGCGATCTCTACCGCGCCCATCCCGACTGGGCGCTGGGGCCGGAGGGCCAGATCGAGGGGCGCGGGCAGCGCGTGCTCGACATGGCCCGCGAAGAGGTGCGCGACTATCTCTTCGAGCGCATCGGCGCGCTGCTTTCGGCGCACGACATCGACTACATCAAGTGGGATCACAACCGCGTTCTGCCGATGCCCGACGCGGCGCAGACGCGCGGCACCTATGCGCTCCTCGACCGGCTGCGCGCCGCCTTCCCGGGCGTCGAGATCGAAAGCTGCGCCTCCGGCGGCGGGCGGATCGACTTCGGCATCCTGTCGCGCACCCATCGGGTCTGGCTTTCCGACAGCAACGACGCGCTCGAGCGGCTGCGCATCCAGCACGAGGCGGCGCTGTTCCTGCCCGCGGCGGTGACCGGAAGCCATGTCGGCCCGCGGCGCTGCCACACCTCGGGGCGGGTGCTCGACATCCGCTTCAGGGCATGGGTGGCGGCACAGCGGCACATGGGCTTCGAGATGGACCCGCGCGAGCTGACCGAGGACGAGGCCACGGTGCTGCGCGAAGTGACCGACTGGTGGAAGCGCAACCGCGACTGGATGATGGCGGCCGACATCCTGCGCCTTGACAGCGACGATCCGGCGGTGATCGCCGAAGAACAGCTGGCCGCCGATGGCGCGCGCTTCGTGGTCTTTGCCGGCAAGGCGACGGCCTCGGCGCAGATCGCCCCCCGTCCGCTGCGCCTGTGCGGCCTCGCGCCCGAAGCGCGCTACCGGGTGAGCCTGAGGGGCCGTGCCGAGGCGCCGGCGCTCTCGCGCGGGGCACCGGCGCTGAAGGCCGGCCCGCTCGAGCTTTCCGGGCGTGTCCTGATGAGCCACGGCCTTTCGCTGCCGTGGAGCTTTCCCGAAACCATGTGGGTGATCGAAGGGGTGAGACTGTGACCGCGACCGCGCGCGAAGAAAGGCCCGATTTCTCGAACGATCCGCACCGGCGGTTCAACCCGCTCACCGGCGAGTGGGTTCTGGTCTCGCCGCACCGGGCAAAACGCCCGTGGCAGGGGCAGGTCGAGAAGACCGCCGCGCCGGAAAAGCCCGCCCACGATCCGGCCTGTTACCTCTGCCCGGGCAATGCGCGGGTGACCGGCGCGCCGAACCCCGACTATCGCGGGCCCTACGTTTTCGACAACGATTTTCCCGCGCTTCTGCCCGACACGCCCAAGGGCAGCGAGGGTGACGGGCGGCTCTTCAGGGCCGAAACGGTGCGCGGCACGGCCCGGGTGATCTGCTTTTCCGAGCGCCACGATCTGACCCTGCCGGAGCTATCGGTGCCGCAGATCCGCGCCGTGGTCGATCTCTGGGCAGAGCAGCTGGACGAGCTCGGCAAGACCTACGACTGGGTGGCGATCTTCGAGAACAAGGGTGCGGCGATGGGCTGTTCCAACCCGCACCCGCACGGGCAGATCTGGGCCTCGGATTTCATCCCCAACGAGGTGGCGCGCGAAGACGCCCGCCAGCGCGCCTTTCTGGCCGAGCACGGCGAGAACCTGCTGCTTGCCTATGGCGCGCGCGAGGCCGAGGCGGGGGTGCGCGTGGTGGTCGAGAGTGCCCACTGGCTGGCGGTGGTGCCCTACTGGGCGGTCTGGCCGTTCGAAACGCTGGTGCTGCCGCGCCGCCATGTGCTGCGCCTCACCGATCTCACCGGCGACGAGCGCGACGGGCTCGCCGATCTGCTCAAGCGTCTCACCACTGCCTATGACAACCTCTTTGAAACCGAGTTTCCCTACACGATGGGCTGGCATGGCGCGCCGATGGGCGCGGGCGATCACGAGCACTGGCAGCTTCATGCCCATTTCTACCCGCCCCTCCTGCGCTCGGCGACGGTGCGCAAGTTCATGGTCGGCTACGAGATGCTCGCCGAGGCCCAGCGCGACCTGACCGCCGAAACCGCCGCCGAGCGCCTGCGCGCCCTGCCGCAAACCCATTACCGCCAGCGCGAGGAGGAGGCATGAGTTTCACCACGACCGAACCGGCCCTGCGTGAGCAGGCCGCAAGGGCTTTCGAGGCGCGTTTCGGCGCGCCGCCCGAGGCCGTGGCCTTCGCGCCGGGGCGGGTGAACCTCTTGGGCGAACACACCGACTACAACGGCGGGCTGGTGCTGCCGATGCCGCTGGGCCTCGGAATTGCCGTGGCGCTGGGGCGCGGGGCGGGGCCCGGCGTGGCAGCCATCGCCTCGGACAATTTCGAGGGCATCGACCGGCGCCCCCTCGACGCGCCGGCCTCGGGCGCGTGGAGCGACTACGTTCTGGGAAGCCTCGCCCTCGGCGCCCCGGGCGCCTTTGCCGAGAGCGGGGTCAACCTCCTCGTGGCTGGGAACCTGCCGGTGGGGGCGGGGCTGTCGTCTTCCGCGGCGGTCGAGGTGGCCTGCCTGCGCGGTGTCGATGCCCTGCTCGGGCGGGCGGGCGATGCGGTCGAGACGGCGCTCGCCGCGCGCCGGGTCGAGAACGACTTCGTCGGCATGCCCTGCGGGATCATGGACCAGTTCGCCGTGTCGGTCGGGGCGCCGGGCAAGGCGCTGTTTCTCGACACCCGCACCCTCGAACACCGGCCGGTGCCGATGCTGGAGGGGTTTTCGCTGGTGGTGATCCATTCCGGCGTCAGCCACCGGCTGGCCGATGACGGCTATGCAAACCGGGTGGCCGAATGCAAGGCCGCCTGCGCGGCGATGGGCGTGGCACTGCTGTCGGATCTCGGGCCGGAGGATCTTGGCGCGATCGCCCGGCTGGCACCGCCCCTCGACCGGCGCGCCCGCCACATCGTCACCGAGAACCAGCGCGTGCGCGATGCGGTCGCGGCGCTGGAGCGGGGCGATGCGCCCGCCTTCGCGGCGGCGATGAACGCCAGCCACATTTCCCAACGCGACGATTTCGAGGTATCGGTGCCCGAGGTGGATGCGCTGGTCGAGGGGGCGCTGGCCGCCGGCGCCATCGGCGCGCGCCTGACCGGCGGCGGCTTCGGCGGCTCGGTGGTGGCGCTGGTGCCCGAGGCGCGAATCGGGGCCTTCGTGCCGGCGCTGGAGACCG